>NZ_JBHVST010000196.1:0-9268 GCF_042885015.1 Streptomyces sp. NPDC058086
GACTCGGGGGTGGTCCGCCTGTTGACGGGCCGGACCCGGGACTGGAACTAGGGCGGCGCGGTGACTACACCGCGCCGCCGTCCAGTTCGAACCAGACCGACTTGCCCACGCCGTGAGGGCGTACCCCCCAGGCGTCCGCGAGGGACTGGACGAGGACGAGGCCTCTGCCGTGCGTACCGTCGTCGGCGATCGGTACCCGCAGCCTGGGCCTGCGTCCCACGAAGTCCCGTACCTCCACGCGGAGTCCCCCGGGTCCGACGGTGGCCGTCAGGACCGCGTCGTGGTCGGTGTGGATGAGGGCGTTGGTGACGAGTTCGCTGGTCAGCAACTCGGCTATCTCGGACTTCTCCGGCTTCCCCCAGTGCCGTAAGAGTTCCCTCAGTGCTTTGCGGGCCTCTGGCACCGCTCGTAGATCGGCCCTGGCCAGCCGGCGCCTGAGCTGCGCGGCTGCCGGGTCCCTCGCGCCGTCGGTCGCTTCTTCCTCCACTGCCTGTGCCGAGGAGGCCCCGATGGCCACGGGACCACCCCCTCGTACCTGCCTCTTCATGACCCCCGCCTGCATGCCGATGTCGGGTTCCCCTCCTGATCGAACATGTTCACGGGAATCCATGCCCCATCGGCGACGCGGCAGTCATGTCGAATGGTCAACCACCAGCCATTCCCGAGCGGAAGCACGGTGCCGCGCCGGAACGGTGGCCTGTGGGGCGCCACAGCCCGTACGCCAGGACTCTCCGGGGCCGGCTCGCGCGACGGCGACCCGTCCCGTGAAAAGCCCCGCCTGCCCCGCCCTACGCCTGCTCGACGCCTGCTCGAGGCGCACGGTACGGACGACGCATCCGCCCTGGCCGGGTCCGCGAGGGGGAGGTGAGCCGGTGCGCCCCCGCGCGCGGCGACGGCGCACCCGGCGGGCCCGCGCCACCCGGCGCCTCCCCCTCCCGTGCGACGTGTTGACCGCGAGCGCTCGGTCCGTCTACCGACTCTCGGCTGCGGCTATGGCCGTACTCGACAGGGAGTCGGTCAGGGACGCGGCACGTTGCGCAGGTTGGAGCGCGCCATCTGCACCATTCGGCCGACGCCACCGTCCAGGACCATCTTCGACGCCGACAGGGCGAACCCGGTCACCATCTCCGCGCTGATCTTCGGCGGGATGGACAGGGCGTTGGGGTCCGTGACGATGTCGACGAGAGCCGGGCCCTTGTGCTTGAAGGCGGCCTTCAAGGCACCGGTGAGGTCCTTGGGCTTCTCGACGCGCACGCCGTACGCCCCGCACGCACGCGCGACGGCCCCGAAGTCGGGGTTCTTGTTCGTGGTCCCGTACGACGGCAGCCCGGCGACCAGCATCTCCAACTCGACCATGCTCAGGGCGGAGTTGTTGAAGAGGACGACCTTCACCGGCAGGTCGTACTGGACGAGGGTGAGGAAGTCACCCATCAGCATGGAGAACCCGCCGTCTCCGGACATCGAGACGACCTGCCGGCCCCGGTCGGTGAACTGGGCCCCGATCGCCATCGGCAGCGCGTTCGCCATCGAGCCGTGCGAGAACGAACCGATGACCCGGCGGCGGCCGTTGGGCGAGATGTAGCGGGCCGCCCACACATTGCACATCCCGGTGTCGACCGTGAACACCGCGTCCTCGTCGGCGAGTTCGTCGAGGACGGAGGCCACGTACTCGGGGTGGATCGGAACGTGCTTCTCGACCTTGCGCGTGTACGCCTTGACGACACCCTCGAGCGCGTCCGCGTGCTTCTTCAGCATCTTGTCGAGGAAGCGGCGGTTCCCCTTGGGCTTCACCCGGGGCGTCAGACAGCGCAGGGTCTCCAACACATCGCCCCACACCGCCAGGTCCAGCTTGGAGCGGCGGCCCAGGCGCTCGGGCCGGACGTCGACCTGGGCGATCTTGACGTCGTCCGGGAGGAAGGCGTTGTACGGGAAGTCGGTGCCGAGCAGGATCAGCAGGTCGCACTCGTGGGTGGCCTCGTAGGCGGCGCCGTAGCCGAGCAGACCGCTCATACCCACGTCGTACGGGTTGTCGTACTGGATCCACTCCTTGCCCCGCAGCGCGTGTCCGACCGGGGACTTGACCTTCTCCGCGAACTCCATGACCTCGGCGTGCGCGCCCGCCGTGCCGCTGCCGCAGAAGAGCGTGACCTTGTCGGCCTCGTCGATCATCGCGACGAGCTTGTCGATCTCGGTGTCGCCGGGGCGGACGGTGGGCCGGGAGGTGACGAGGGCGGTCTCGAGGGTCTTGTCCGGGGCGGGCTCGGAGGCGATGTCGCCGGGGAGGGAGACGACGCTGACGCCCGACTGGCCCACCGCGTGCTGGATGGCGGTCTGCAGCAGCCTCGGCATCTGCTTCGGGTTGGAGATCATCTCGTTGTAGTGACTGCACTCGCGAAAGAGCTGGTCCGGGTGGGTCTCCTGGAAGTAGCCGAGGCCGATCTCGCTGGAGGGGATGTGCGAGGCGAGGGCGAGGACCGGGGCCATGGAGCGGTGGGCGTCGTACAGACCGTTGATGAGGTGGAGGTTGCCGGGGCCGCAGGAGCCGGCGCAGGCGGCGAGTTTGCCGGTGATCTGGGCCTCGGCGCCCGCGGCGAAGGCAGCCGTCTCCTCGTGCCGGACGTGGATCCAGTCGATCGCCGCGTTGCGCCGGATCGCGTCCACCACCGGGTTGAGACTGTCGCCGACGACGCCGTACAAGCGCTTGACGCCCGCACGGACGAGGATGTCGACGAACTGCTCGGCGACGTTCTGCTTGGCCATGCTGCACGCACCTCTTTGTGATCCATGGATCCCACGGGTCCCTTGGCTCATCCTTTGGGTCCATGAATTCACACGGTGCGCCGTTACGCCTCCCAAACGGCCGCGACGGTCCGGTCGTCGGCGTATCCCTTGACCCGTACCTGGGTGTCGGCGAGAAACGCGGCGAGGCCGGGTGGCTCGCCCCCCGACCACCGCGCCGTCAGGTGCTCGCAGAACTGCGGTTCGCCGCGCAGGGGCTCCGCGAGGCCGCCGGTGCACAGCAGCAGCGTGTCACCCGGTCGGGCGACGGAGGCGCGGAAACGGAAGGGTTCGCGGGGCGGTTCGGTGAGGGTACCTCCCTGCTCGAGCGCAGCCGAGAGCTTGGGGGACGGTTCGTACGGGCTCGGGGGCGTGGTGATGCCCAGGTCCATGGTGAGCCGGTCGCCCTCGGGGGTCTCGTGCGGCAGCGATCCGAAGCCGACCACGGCCTCGCCGGTGGTCTCGGCGACCCGCGGCTCGATGTCCTGCCACTCGCCGTCCCGCAGCCGGAACAGACCGCCGGCGCCGACTCCGAAGAAGACGCGTGTACGGCACCCGGGGTCCCCGGTGAGCAGCAGACAGCGCAGGCCGGCGGTGTACTCCTCGGGTTCGATGCCCTGTTCGGCGGCGCTCGCGCGCAGCTTGCCGAGGCTGCGGTCGGTGAGCCGGTGCAGGCCCGACTTCAGGTCGCCGCGACGGGCCGCCCTTATGTCCTCGGCCAGCCGCGCGTGGCTGCGGCCCACGGCGCGCCCGATCCACCGGCACGCCTCGGCCGCCGCCCGGTGCGCGCCGGGGGTCGCCCGGGCGCCGGTCGCCATCGCCACCAGGACCAGTGCGTGCTCGCCCGCTCCGAAACGGGCGGTGAGCAGGGAGTCCCGGCGGGGCTCGCCCCTGAAGCGCGCGGAGTCGCCGCGCACGGAGGCCGCGCGCAGCGTGCTCGCCCCGTAGCGCGCCCCGTCCAGGACGGTGTCGGCGATCAGGTCGTCGAGGTCGTCCGGGTCGGCGGGCGGGAGGGCGGTGGGCTCGGCGTCGTAGGTGGGCGGGCCCGAGCCGACATGGCCGACGGGGGGTGGCTGGTGGGGGACGGTGAGGACCGGCTCGGGGGGCGGCGGGGCGGCGAGGGCGTCCACGGGGGCGGCTGTGCCGGGCGGGGCGGGATCCGGCGGCGCGGTGGGGCGCGGCGGCACCGCCGCGCCGGGCGATTCCTTGGACGTACGGTCACGGAGCGACTCGGCGTGGAACCCGGGCGGCGTCGGTCCCGGCGGGAAGGCCGCGGGGGTCGGCGGTTCGGCGGGCGGGGGTTGCCAGGGGGCCGAGGGCTCTTCGCCACCCGCCGAGGAGCCGGGATCCACACCACTCCGAGAGAAGCCTGTGGCCTCGCTGCTCCACCAAGGACCGGGCTCCGCGTCGGCCGCCGAGGGGCCGGGATCCTCCCCGCTCCTCGAGGGACTGGGGTACCCGCCGCCCCACGAAAGGCCCGGGTCCCCGCCACCGCGAGAGGGCTCGGAGTCCTCCCTGCCTCCCGAGACGCCAAGGTCCCCGCCACTGCGCGAGGAGCCGGCGTCCGCGCTCGTCGACGGGGGCAGGTTCTCGGCGGGCCGGGTCGGGTCGAGGAAACGGTCGGGTGGGTCGGACCGGGGCTCGCGGTCCCAGCGGGGGGCGAGGCGGCGGCCCAGTTCCTCGCCGCGCGGGGTGGCGCCGCCGCCCCGTTGCTCCGGGACGACGGGAAACCCGTCCCGCTCGGGCGGCGCGGCCCGAGGCGCGGACCCCGAACCCACCGTCCCCGCGGCCGACGCGAAGCGGTCGTCGAGGGAATCGGCCGCGGGCGTGGGCCCCGTGTCCCCGGTGGAGTCGTCGTACAGCTGCCCCCACCAGTCGTCCTCGTGACCGGTAGGCCTCTCCCCCTGCTGGCTCATGCCCCTAATTGTCCACCGCGAGAGCCGCATGAAAACGGGGCATCCGGAAAAACCGGCCATAGGACTGATAGTCGA
This sequence comes from Streptomyces sp. NPDC058086, assembly GCF_042885015.1. Classification (NCBI taxonomy): domain Bacteria; kingdom Bacillati; phylum Actinomycetota; class Actinomycetes; order Kitasatosporales; family Streptomycetaceae; genus Streptomyces; species Streptomyces sp. NPDC058086. The sequence goes on from NZ_JBHVST010000196.1 coordinate 4,770, forward strand.
ACGACGCGTCGGGTGATGTATCGAATGGCCGTACGGGTGCAGAGGGTTGAAGAAACGTCGGACGTCGCGTTGAAGCCGCCGGACGATTCCACCCCCCACGGGAGAACCGCCCGGCGGCGCCCTGAGTGTGACCTGCTTCCCTGAGGTTCCCCTGTGACGCGCGCTTCGCGCTCCCCAAGGTGCCACTCCCAAGATCACTCCGCCCGCGTCCGCGCGGGCCGGTCCGGCCCAAGCCGGGCATTACGGGCGGCTGTTGCTGCCGCGGTGCCGTGAGCTTGGCAGAGTTACGGGTGCCACGGCGATGATGTGCCGAGGCGGGTTTGCGCCGTGGCCGATTTCCGCCAGGTCACGGCCGGAACGGGATTTGGGGAGGGCATCGCCGCATGCTGGGAGCGATAGGTCTGGACGAGACGCACGAGTCGGCGTACCGGGCACTGGTGTCCGTGGGCGCCGCCGACGTGCCCGACCTCGCGCGGCGGCTCACGCTCGGCGAGCACGACACCGAACGCGCCCTGCGCCGACTGGAGCGGCACGGTCTCGCGGCCCAGTCCTCGGGCCGCCCGGGACGCTGGGTCGCGGCGCCGCCCGGCGTCGCCCTCGGCGCACTGCTCACCCAGCAGCGGCACGAGCTGGAGAAGGCGGAACTGGCGGCCGCCCTGCTCGCCGAGGAGTACCGCGCCCAGGCCACCGAACCCGCCGTGCACGACCTGGTCGAGGTGGTGATCGGAGCGGCGGCGGTCACCCAGCGGTTCCTCCAGCTCCAGCTCGGCGCGGCCACGGAGGTGTGCGCGCTGGTCACCGGGAATCCGATGGTGGTCTCCGGGATGGACAACGACGCGGAGGAACAGGCCGCGGGACGGGGCGTCGGCTACCGCGTAGTGCTCGAACGCGCCGTCCTCGACCAGCCCACCGGCCTCATCGAGCTGTCCGCCGCGCTCAGCCGCGACGAGCTGGTACGGGTCGTGGACAAGGTGCCGACCAAGCTGGTGATCGCCGACCGGACGCTCGCGATGGTGCCGCTCACCTCGCACACCGCGGAGCCCGCCGCCCTCGTCGTGCACGCCAGCGGGCTGCTGGAGCTGCTGTCGGGCCTGTTCGAGTCGGTGTGGCGGGACGCGCTGCCGCTGCGGCTCGGCAGCCGGGGCGTCATGGAGCAGGAGCCGGACGGCCCCGACGTCACCGACCTGGAGATCCTCTCCCTGCTGCTGGCCGGGCTGACCGACGCGAGCGTCGCCAAACAGCTCGACCTGGGCCTCAGGACCGTACAGCGCCGGGTGAAGCGGCTGATGGAGCTGGCGGGCGTCACGACCCGGCTCCAGCTGGGCTGGCACGCCTACGAGAAGGGCTGGGTGGCCCGCGACTGACCTGCGCCTTCGCGCCCGCTCAGTCACCCTGGGCAGATGGGAGCGTGGGAACTCCTGCTGGTCGGCGTGGTGATCGCGCTCGGCCTGTGCGGAGTACTGGTGCCCGGCGTGCCGGGGTCGTGGCTGGTCTGGGCCGCGGTCCTGTGGTGGGCCCTGGCCGACCCACGGGGCCTCACCTGGGGCGTACTGGTGGGCGCGACCGTGATCCTGGTGCTGGCCCAGGCGATCCGCTGGGGGTTGCCGCCCCGACGGCTCCGGGAGGCCGGCGCCACTCCCCGCATGGGCGTGTACGCCGGGTTCGGGGCACTGCTCGGTTTCGTTCTGCTGCCGGTGGTCGGCGCGGTCGCGGGCTTCCTCAGCGGGATCTATCTCTACGAGCGGCCGAGGCTGGGCGGGCACAGCCCGGCGAAGGCCGCGGTGGGGACGGTCATGCGGTCGGGCGGCTGGCGCGTCCTGACGGAGCTCTTCGCCTGCCTGCTGGTCGCGGCCGCGTGGCTGACCGTGGTGATCTGGGGCTGAGCGACCTCACCGGAACGGGAACCAACACATCGGATCTCTCCCTTCATATTGACGGGCTGCAGCCACTTCTCTACGTTGCATCGCGGGATAGCTCCGATGAATCGATGAACCGCCTGAAGCGCAGTCGCTCGAGCCGCCTGGAGGCACCCGCATGCCCAGCCCGTCCAGACGTACCGTCCTCGCCACCGGATCCGCCCTCGGCGGCACCCTGCTCGCCGGAGGCATGCCCGCCCAGGCCCGGGCGGCCGGTCACGCGGACACCTCCGACCCCTGGCGCACCGTCCTCGAAGACGCCGATCTGGTCTGGCAGCGAATGCCGAAGACCTGGTACGAGGGCCCCTACCTCGGCAACGGCTTCCTCGGCTCCGGGATCTACGCCGAACCGGGCGCGGAGGCCGGTTCGTTCTCGGCCGTGCGCTTCAACGTCCAGCACTCGCAGGTGCAGGACCACCGCCCCGAGTTCGGCTCCCTCTTCGGCCTCGCCCGCCTGCCCATCGGCTGGTTCACGCTGGAGCCGGTGGGCGCAATCACGGGGCTGGACTGGCGGCTCGGGCTGCGCGACGCCGAGCTGACCGGCACGCTCACCACGGACAAGGGCACGCTCACGCTCCGCGCCCTGGTGCACAACTCCCGCTCGGTCCTCGCCGTCGAGGTGACCCCCAGCGAGGGCGAGCGCGACTTCCGCTGGGTCTTCCACCCGGCGGACGCGATCAGCCCGCGCGCCGACTTCAAGCCCCTCCCGGACGGCTACCGGGGCAACCCGCCCGCCGAGGTCGCCACACACGACGGCGTCTCCACCGCCGTACAGCCCCTGCTGTCGGGTGGACAGCACGTGACCGCGTGGCGGGAGCGGACGCGGGGCGGAACACGATGCCTGTACGTACATGTCGCGCACTCGTATCCCAGGTCCACGGCGCTGGGCCGGGCGCTCGCCACCGTGCGCGGGGCGTCGGCGCTGCCGTACGACGTGCTGGCGGGAACCCATCGTGCCTGGTGGCACGCCTACTACCGCAAGAGCTTCCTCTCCCTCCCCGACGCGCGCATCCAGCGTTTCTACTGGATCCAGCTCTACAAGGCGGCGTCGGCGGCCCGGCGGGACGCGCCCGTGATGGCGACCAGCGGCCCCTGGCTGGAGTCCACGCCCTGGCCCAACACCTGGTGGAACCTCAACGTCCAGCTGGAGTACTGGCTGATCCACGGCTCGAACCACCTCGAACTCGACGCCGTGACCAGGGCGTTGAGCGAGTTCCGGGGCAATCTGTCGAAGGAGGTGGCGGACCGGTACCGCGCCGACTCGCTCGGCATCCCGCGCACCACGGACCCGCAGCTCGTCAACGGCGCGGCGGGCACCCTCACCGGCTACGGCGTCGGCATCCCAGGCCAGGACCCGCCCACTCCCGAGGTCGGCAACCTCACCTGGGCCCTGCACAACGTCTGGCTCAGCTACCGCCACACCATGGACGAGTCGATCCTGCGGGACGTCCTCTTCCCCCTGCTGCGCAAGGCGATCAACTACTACCTGCACTTCCTGGAGCCGGGCGCGGACGGGAAGTTGCACCTGCCCGCCACCTTCTCCCCCGAGTACGGCGGCAACTCGCGCGACTGCAACTACGACCTGATGTTGCTGACCTGGGGCTGCCGCACCCTGCTGGAGTCGGCCGAACTTCTCGGCATCGACGACGCGTTGGCGCCGCGCTGGCGCGAGGTGCTGGCCAAGCGGGTGCCGTACCCGACGGACGCCAACGGCTTCATGATCGGCGCGGACATCCCCTTCGCGAAGTCGCACCGGCACTACTCGCATCTGCTCGCGGTGTACCCGCTGTACGAGCTGACCGGCCGCACTCCCGACGAACTGGCGCTGATCGAGAAGTCGTTGGCGCACTGGGTGGGCTTCGAGGGTGCCCTTCAGGGTTACACCTTCACGGGCGCCGCCTCGATGTCCGCGCTGCTCGGCAAGGGCGAGGACGCTCTCAAGTACCTCGGTCAGCTCATGACCCGCTTCATCCAGCCCAACACCATGTACAAGGAGTCGGGCCCGGTCATCGAGACGCCGCTGTCGGCCGCCCAGTCCCTGCACGACATGGTCTGCCAGTCCTGGGGCGGCGTCGTCCGGGTCTTCCCCGCCCTGCCCGCCGCCTGGGCGGACCTGACGGTCCATGACTTCCGCACCCAGGGCGCCTTTCTGCTCAGCGCGGTACGGAAGGGCGGCGTGACCCGCTGGGTCCGGCTGGTCAGCGAGGCGGGCGCGCCCTGCGTCGTACGGCACGACATCGCGGGCGCGATCGACGTACGGGACGGGCGGGGACGGCCGCTGCGGTACGAGGCGGTCGGCGACGAGACGATCCAAGTCGCCCTGCGCCGCGGCGAGTCGGCGCTGATCACGGCAAGGGGTGACCGCCCCGACCTGACCGTCACGCCGGTACGCCCGAACGCGGACGCTCCCCGGTGGGGGCTGCCCGTCTAGGTCCTGTCGTCACATTCCCGTCGTCCGCCCGGAGGGCGGGCCCTGCGGCGTCAGGTACGTGCTCTCGGCGTGCCGGGCACAGGCCCTCGTACTGGACGTACTTGGGTCTGTGCCCGGTGCGGCGAAGGGGGTCCCTCCCTGTTCGAGCGAAG
>NZ_JBHVST010000197.1:0-9170 GCF_042885015.1 Streptomyces sp. NPDC058086
CGCATGGCCTGCTTGGTCTCGACGTCGACGATCAGCTTGTCGAAGTCGGTGCGCTGCTCGACACGGGTCGCCTCGACCTTGTACGTGACCTTCAGAACCGGCGAGTAGATCGAGTCGACCGGGATGCGCCCGATCTCCTGACCGACCTGCTTGTTCTGAACGGCGGAGACGTAACCGCGACCGCGCTCGACGGTCAGCTCCATCTCCAGCTTGCCCTTGCCGTTGAGCGTGGCGAGGACGAGGTCGGGGTTGTGCACCTCGACACCGGCCGGCGGCGCGATGTCGGCGGCGGTGACCAGACCCGGGCCCTGCTTGCGCAGATACATCACGACCGGCTCGTCCTGCTCGCTGCTCACGACGAGCTGCTTGATGTTAAGGATCAGGTCGGTGACGTCCTCCTTGACGCCCGGCACGGTGGTGAACTCGTGCAGCACGCCGTCGATACGGATGGACGTGACCGCCGCACCCGGGATCGAGGACAGGAGCGTACGGCGCAGGGAGTTGCCGAGGGTGTAGCCGAAGCCCGGCTCCAGCGGCTCGATCACGAACCGGGAGCGGAATTCGTCGACGACCTCTTCGGTCAGGGACGGACGCTGAGCAATCAGCACGGGTGTTGCCTCCAGTGGTTTGGCGCCCGCTATGTGACGCCGTGGACACCACGAAGGGTACGGGCGATACCGGCGATACGGTCTCCGCAGAGGCCGAACCGCCCGTCTCCCCAACTCAGCGAGGAGGCTGCGGACCTCCCTTCATGGGCGGGCAGTCGCAGTCGTGGCCGCCTCCGCGACGTACATCGCCCGCTGCAGGTCGTCTACGCTTGGCGCCCCCTCGGTCCGCCCGTCCGGGCTGCGATACAGACGGCAGGAGACGGAGGTGGCTGTTCCCGGTGCGGCGAAGGGGTCGGTGCCGTCGATGAGGACGGTAGGGGAGCCGGTCATGCCGAGCCGTGCGGCCTGTGCCTCGTCGGGGACCTCGATGAGTTCCACCTCTGCCGCGCGCCCGTCGAGTGCCTGCTCGATCCGCTCCCGCGCCAGTGGTGCGTTGAGGCAGTCGAGCACGGCCAGAACCGTGATGCGCATGGCCGTTTCCTCCCAGGTCACTGCGGATGCGACCGACGTTAGACCTTCCAGCGCACTGGAAGGTCAAGGCGTTGCCTCGGCCGTATGCGCATTGGAGAACTGGCCGCCGCGAACGATCTGACGCCCAAGACGATCCGCTTCTACGAGCAGGCTGGACTGCTGCCCGCCCCACCTCGCACATCGGGCGGCTACCGCGACCACTCGCCGCAGACCGGCGCCCGACTGGCCTTCATCCGCGACGCCCAGTCGGCCGGCCTGACCCTCGCGGAGATCCGCTCGATCCTCGTCCTGCGCGACTCGGGCGAGGCACCGTGCGCCCATGTCACCGACCTGATCCAGCAGCACCACGACGACATCGAGCGGCGCATGGCCGAGTTGCGCAAGACCCGCTCCGCTCTGCGCGGCCTGGCCGAGCGTGCCGCCGCCACCGACCCGAGTACATGCGCGGGCGCGGACATCTGCGGCATCATCGGCGGCCCTGCACGTATGTGATCCCGTGTTCTCCGTGGAGGCAAAGGCCGCGCTGGCCGCCGCCGAGCAGCTGGCGACCGAGCGCACCCCGACCTTTGCCCCTGTCGTGGTCAACACGCCCCAGCTTCTGGCGGTCATCGCGACGAACCCCGGCTCCCGGGCTCGCCGTGTCCTCCACACCCTCGGCGTCGACGTGGCGGACATCAAGCGCCAACTCCACTGCTACGTCAACGCCCCCCCCCGCACAGCCTTCGGGCGCCGCACCCGTCGCAAGCGCCGCCCCGCTCAATAGCCGATGGTGAAGCGGCGCTTCACGAAACGCGGAAGCTCGACTTCGTCGAGAACGGCGACGGCTGTGTCCTCGACGGATATGCGACTGCGGCCCTCGGCGTCCATGACGGGTTGGTCGCCGCCGATCCGGAAACGGCCGGTGCGTTCGCCGGGGGCGATTTCCACGGCCGGACTGAGGTAGGTCCAGAGCCGGTTAGAGGTGCGAAAGAGGTTCAGGGCGTCGCCGTGGCCGTGCATTGCCGCGGCATATTCCCTTGGCAGGCCCAAGCTGTCGATCGCGGCATTGAGCAGCTCGTCGGAGTCGGAGAACACCAGTCCGGGCTTGACCTCGAGACTTGCGGCGCCGCCGATGACGATGAGCCGGACCCGGGAATAGCTTTCCAGTGCGGTCAGCAACGCCGCGGCCGCCCGTGCGTAGATGCCGGGGTCGGCGATGGCGCGCGCCAGGGCGTCAGCGGGGTCGTTGGCGGCATTGCCAGCGCCGAATCCGCTGATCAGGACGTCGAGGCCGGGTAGGACCGCAGCGATACCGTCGGCATCGGTGACATCGATGTTCTGCCATTGGATGTTCGCACGACTGTCCTGAATGCCAGAGATGTCGCGACTGAACGCCGTGACCTGGTGCCCGCGGTCGAGCGCCTCCGTGACGATTCGGCTGCCGATAGTGCCGGTGGCACCGATAACTCCGATTTGCATGATTCTCCTGTTCGTGTGAAAAACTGGCCGAACTCCGACACGCGCCGGCCCTCACCAGCGCGACGGCCTTATCGGCGGACCCCGCAGAGGGCGGCCGCGATACGGAACAGCTGAACGCGTTCCGATGGGCAATTCTCCTGCTCGTCGTGGTAATCGATTGCACAACGGTAAATCTGCTGAATCATGCAGTCGGCGGCGTCGGCCGAACCGAGCATGAGTTGGCAGAACAGCCGCAGCTGCGCGTGCAGCGCGGCGTCGTGCTTTTCGGTGTTTTCCTGTTCGGCCATGCGTTGCCTGGTCAGAGTCCGAACAGCGGAAACAGCCCAGAGCCGTGGAACGCGACGATCCGGCTGACGCCCTCGGCGGTGACTGTCAGTACGTGCAGTGCGTGTGGACGGCGCACACCGTCACGGCCGCGGGCGTACACCGCGAAGGCGGGCTGTCCATTGGCGGAGGTGGCGACCAGTTCGGCTGGACCGATTATCCGCATCTGCCTGAGCAGAAAAGCCACGATGGTGTCGCGGCCTTCGAACCAGGTCGCGATTGGCGGCATTTCCCATCGTGCGTCTTCGGTCAGTACCGCGACGAGTTGATCGACGTCCGCGGTTTCGAATGCGTTGACGTAGCGGTCGAGCAGGGCTCGCTGCCGTGGTTCGGCGGGTTCGGTCAGACCGTCCTCGTTGAGCGGAACCTGGGCACGCGCTCGCTGCAGCGCGCTGTTGACGGCCGCTGCCGTCATCTGCAGCAGTTCCGCGACCTCGGTGGTCCGCCACTGCAGCACGTCGCGCAGGATCAGCACGGCTCGTTGTCGCGGTGGTAGCTGTTGGAGTGCTCCGATCAGGGCGAGCCGCATGGTCTGTCGTTGCACCACAACGGTTGCCGGATCGGTCGGCGCGGCGGCGAACAGAAGGTCGGGCATCGGCTGGAGCCACGACACCTCCGAGGTTGGCTCGACCAGCCTGGCCTCCGGGTGTGTCTCGGGGGCGCCGAGATCGGCCGGCAGCGGCCTGCGCCTGCTCTTTTCCAGCGCTTTGAAACACGCCCGGGTCGCGATGCGGTAGAGCCAGGTACGCAACGACGATCGGCCCTCGAACCCGTCGTATCCCCGCCAGGCGTCGAGATAGACGTCCTGAACCACTTCTTCGGCCTCGTCGACCGAACCGAGCAAGCGGTAGCAGTAAGCGAGCAGCTCGCGTCGGAACGGTTCGCTCAACCGCCCGAAGTCCTCGTTGCCGGCCTGGGTCTCAGTCATACTGTGCATGATCCGCGCCCCGGGTCGACGGTGCAGGGGTGGCTGGCCGGCTCAGTCGGGCCGTATTCGTCGTGTCGGTTCAGCCACGAGTATCGCGGCACCTGGGGGTAACCTGCCGGGGAGTCCTCCCAGTCCTCCTGGCGTCCGAGCGCGGTGAAGTCGAGGGAGTTCAACGTCCCACCCATCAGTTCGTGTTCGCGATCGTTGATGAAGTAGGTGCGGTAGACGCTGTCGCCGTGGCGGATGAAGGCATTCGTGCCATACCACTCGGCCACGCCGAAGTCGGCGGCGAAGCCGTCGGTGATCGTGTACCAAGGTATGACCCAGCCCATGCGCGCTTTCACCCGCTCGATATCGGGCTGCGGTGCGGGTGAGGCAAAGGCCAGCGTGGTGTCGCGGGCGTTGAGATGCGCGAGATGGGCGACCTGGTCGGCCATCAGCGAGCAGCCGACGCACGCGTGGTCGGGCCAGCCCGACACCCCCGGCTCGAAGAAGGCGCGGTAGAGCAGCAGCTGACGGCGGCCGTCGAACAGGTCGGGCAGGCGGACCCTCCCGTTTGGCCCGTCGAAGACGTATTCCTGGTCGACCTTCAGCCACGGCATCCGCCTGCGGTCAGCGGCCAGGGCGTCCCGGGCGCGAGTCACGTCCTTCTCCGCCGCCAACAGCCGCAGGCGCGCGGCCTCCCATTCCGCTGGCGTGACGACCCCGGCCTGGTGAGTGTTGTTCATCGTGACGTCCTTGTGTGGCAGGAAATTCGGCTCAACAGACGGTGATGTCGGCCATGTCGATGGCGACCAGGACGGTCCGGTCGTCGCCCATGGGGGCGTAGGCCCGTCGGGTGGCTGGCACGATGATGCCGTCGATATCGCGGTAGTCGGCGGCGTAAAGCTGTGACTCGGTGCCCGGATCGACGATGTCGATGGTGAAGTCGTGGCGGCGCAGCAGCCCGTCCGGGCCGAAGCAGAACACCTGCTTGCGGGTGTGGGTCTTGATGTGGTCGGGGAAGGTCACGTTCAGCCGCCGCCAGGTTTCACCGTCGGCCTCGATGGGCGCGATCTCTTCGCAGACGAACCCGGGCCACGTGAACAGGAACGGCGTGTTCACGTACGTCCACAGTGCTTCCCCGGTGAAGTACGCGAGATGTAGGTCGTCCCACGGCGTCTGGAACTGGTGGCCGTCGAACGACCGTTCCGGCTCGTCGCGCGCGTCGACAACCGTGCCGTCGGCCTGCCGCAGGACGACCCGGTCGGGCTGGAAGACCGACCGGCGGTTCTGACCGACGAAGTCCATGGTCAGCCGTTCCTGTGTGGTGTCCACTTCGAAGCGGACGTCCCTCAGCGCGTCAGCCTTTCCCTTGACCTGCCAGAAGGCCCCGGTGATGGCGGCGTCGACGCGGATCGACCGGATCCGGTTCCACCGGTCCAAACCACCGTGCGCGGCGACCGCGGTCGCGAGTAGATCGTTCATCGCCTTGCTCCTCTGTTGGGGTGACCCGGCCGCCGATGTGGCGGCCGGGCGTGTTGTGCTCAGTCGACGATGAGTCCGCCGGTCAGGTTGGCGACGGTTCCGGTCATCCCGGCTGCCCGGTCGGAGGCGAGGAATACCGCGACCGAGGTGAGTTCGGCCAGTACGGTGGGGCGCTTGCGGTGGGTCATCGCGGCGGCGGCGGCGATGAGCTGGTCTTTGGGGATGCCCACCGCGTCGGCGTGCAGCCCGTACACGACATCGATGACCGGTGTCCCGATCAAGCCCGTGGTGCGCAGGCAGATCGAGCGGACGCCGTGCTGGGCCCATTCGGCGGACAGCGCGCGGTTGAGGGCTTCCATCGCCGCCCAGCCGACGCTCATGCCGCCGACCAGGGGCAGGCTCACGCGGGCGGGTTCGGGCGTATTCATCATGATCACTCCCGAGCCCCGGGGGATCATGTGCCCTGCGGCGGATTTCGCGGTCACGAAGTGCGCCTGGGCATAGGTCGTGATCGGTCGCATGAAATTGTCGACCGGTAGGTCGGTGAACGGGATTCCCTGTAGTCCCCTCGGTGAGATTCCGATCGCGTTGAACGACACGTCGATGCTGCCGACGTCGGCCACGACGGCATCGAGGTGCTCGGTGACGGATTTCTCGTCCAGGGCATCGACCACAGCGGTCTTGACGGCTCCGCCCGCAGCGCCGATTTCCTTGGCGACGGTGTTGATGGTGTCGAGATTTCGCCCGGTCAGGAAGACCGTGGCACCTTCGTCGGCGAATCCGCGGGCGACCGCACCGCCGACCGCTCCGCCGCCGCCGTAGACGACCACGTTCTTGTTTTCCAGCAACATATCCTTCTCTTTCTTGTGATTCACGCCAGCGCGTGAAGTCCGCGTCCGTTGAGCTCGTATGCCCGCGGCTGGTCCCGGTTGTCGGTGTCCTCGCACAGTCGCGCGATCTCAGCACCGACGATGGCCGGCGTGAGCAGCGGTTCGAGTGCTGTGGTGAATGTGGCGGTGTCGATTCCCTGACGCTGGGCGTAGGCGGCGACACCGGCGGCGCCGAGTTCGGTGGCCGGCGTGATCTGCGGCAGCACGGTGGCGAAGCGGATGCCGAGGGCGGCGCGACGGGATTCGTCCGCGGCGTACGCGGCGAGGAATCGGATCATCGCTTTCGCGCCCGCGTATCCGCCGCTCAGTGGTGAGCCGCGCAGTGCGGCGCCGCTGGACATCGCCACCACCAGGCTGTCGGGCGCCAGTGGGTGTCGCAGCGCCGCGCGGATCCAGTGGAAAGCGTGTTGGGTGTCAACCTGCCAGTTGCGGCTGAACGATTCCCACGATTGTTCGTGCACGGGGCCGGCGGCGGGCGTCGCGCCCGCGTTGAGCACGAGCAGTGTGGGCTGGTGTTGCTCGATCAGGGTGCGGGCGGTCTCCGCGTCGGTCGCGTCGGCGACCACCGGGACGAACATGGGTCCCAGTTCCCGGCGCAGGTCCGCCAGCGCCTCGGCGGTGCGCGCGACGCCGACGACCCGGTGACCCCGGTCGATCAGCGCGGCGGCGATCGCCGCTCCGAAACCGCGGCTGGCTCCGGTGACCACCGCCGTGGTCACCGGCTGCTGCGATGAGCTCGTCATCAACTACCTCCTACCCCATACAGAGGCGATCGCAGCGCGAAACTCATCGGCGCCCATCCGGCCGCATGACCGATGAGTTTGGGCCGACACCGCCTTCACTGCTGCGCGCGGCCTTCGCCGGACTTGACGTCCAAGCGCGGGAACAGCTGGTCAACGCGCTCCGCGAGCCCGTTATGTGCCCTGGTCTGGGGGACTGTCTGCCGCTGGCGGAAACTCAGGTGGCCTCAACGCATCATCCGGGCAGAGTCGGGCGGTGCCCGAGCTGAAGCGGCTGCATGCTGGCCATGCCCCGGCGGTCCTGGCCTTCGAGCTGGCGAACCGCGCCTACTTCGCTGCCTCGGTCTCCGACCGCGGTGACGAGTTCTTCGACCAGTTCGCCGACCGGTACGGCGCCTTGTTGGCTGAGCAAGAGGCCGGCATTGGCGCCTTCTACGTGCTCGTTGCCGAGGATGGCTCGGTTCTGGGCCGGTTCAACCTATACCGCTTCGGGGACGGCACTGCTGAGCTCGGTTACCGGGTCGCACAGCACGTCGTCGGCCGCGGCGTGGCGACCGCGGCCGTCCGGGAGCTGTGTCGGCTGGCGGTGGTGCGGCACGGGCACTGCGGGCGGCCACCTCCCATCCTCTGAATCTTCGCAGGGAATCCCGGTCTTCAGGCCGGGCGGGAATGCGATCCTCGGCCCGGAGGCGCGAAGCGCCGGAGTTCTCTGGGTCTGCGGGGTGATGGTCAGGCTGGGCGCTTCTGGTTGTCGATGTAGTCCTTGACGATGCTCAGTGGTGCGCCGCCGCAGGATCCCGCGAAGTAGGACGGGGACCAGAGCACAGGCCCGGTGCCGGTCTGGTTGATCCGGCCGGTGTACTCCGCGTGCAGGTAGCGGGAGCTGACGCCTTGAGGCTGTTGACGAGTGTGGACAGGGCGATCTTCGGCGGGTAGTGCACGAGCAGGTGGACGTGGTCGCTTTCGCCGTTGAACTCCCGTAGCTGTGCGCCGAAGCTCTCGCACACGTCCCGCATGATCGTCTCGCAGCGCGTCAGCATCTCGTCGTTGAAGACTTCACGCCGGTGCTTGGTGACGAATACCAAGTGTGCGTGGAGGTTGTGGATGACGTGGTTTCCCCGTCGGATATCGGGTTCTGGTTCCCAGCGTGGTGACTACGCCAAATATGCAAATGGAATAGGATTGGGTGAACTCGACCGGAGGGGGCGGGCGTTGGGGTGATCCGTGCGTACAAGTTCCTCATGCGGCCCACCGTCCGGCAGGCTCAGGCACTGTCCGAGATGCTGCGGGATCACTGCTCCCTCTACAACGGGGCGTTGCAGGAACGCCGTGACGCCTACCGGCATGTCTCGAAGACCACCGTCAGGTACGGGATGCAGTCCGCGCAGCTCAAGGACATCCGGGCATGTGACCCGGAGCGTCAGGGCCGCTGGTCGTTCTCCTCGCAGCAGGCCACCTTGCGCCGTCTCGACAAGGCGTTCGCCGCGTTCTTCCGCCGGGTCAAGTCCGGCGACCGTCCGGGCTACCCGCGTTTCCGTGGGGTGAACTGGTTCGACACGGTGGACTTCCCCAAGGACGGGGACGGCTGCCGGTGGGACTCCACCCCGCACGACCCCGTGACCCGCGTCCGCTTCCAGGGTGTCGGCCACGTCAGGGTCAACCGGCACCGCCCGGTGGCCGGCAGGGGCAAGACCGTGTCGGTCAAGCGGGAGGGCCGTAAGTGGTTTGTGGTGCTCACCACCGAGCAGGACCAGCCGGACCCGCTGCCCGCGACCGGCTCCGTGGTCGGGATCGACCTGGGCATCGCGAACTTCCTCGCCGACTCCAACAACGGGTTCGTGCCCAGCCCGCGCCACGGCCGCCGGGCCGCCGCGAAGCTTCAGGCAGCGCAGCAGGCACTGTCCCGGTTCCCGCGCCGCAAGGCGAAGGACCGCACCGCCAGCCACCAGCGCGCGGTGGAGAAGGTTGCCCAGCTCCACGGCAAGGTACGTCGCCAGCGGCTCGACCACGCCCACAAGACCGCGCTCGGTCTGGTGCGCGCACATGACTTCATCGCGCACGAAGACCTCAGGATCCGCAACATGAGCAAGGACCCCGCGCCGAAGCCCGATCCCGGCCGGCCGGGCGCGTTCCTGCCCAACGGGGCCGCCGCGAAGGCCGGGCTCAACAGGTCGATCAGCGATGCCGGTTGGGGGGTGTTCCTGACGATCCTGCACGCCAAGGCTGAAAGCGCCGGACGGGACGTGATCGCCGTGGACCCCCGCAACACCTCCCGCACCTGCCC
>NZ_JBHVST010000198.1:0-9094 GCF_042885015.1 Streptomyces sp. NPDC058086
CGTCGGTCAACTCACCCAGCTCGGCTACGACGTGAGCCTCGAGCCCCGCGCAACGTGAGAGAAAACGGTGCGGGGATTTTCAGAGCAGATCGAGGCTAGGTTGCCCCGCGCGGGGTGTGAGTTATCGAGAGGCGAGGCTGTGCAGTCGGGCGATGACGAGCGTGGCCTGGTGCACGCCGGATCGGCCTGCTCCTCGCTTTGACTGTCACCGCCGCAAGCTTGTCGGGAAACGCCGTGGGGATACAACTCCTCGATCAGGCCAAGGTCGAACACGGGGCCGGCCTCGGAATCGAAGTTGAGGTCGTCAACAGGAGTCCAGAGGTTCGCGGCTTCCATGTCGTGAAAAGGCGCTGGGTGGTCGAGATCTGTCAAGCACAGTGCGCTCATGGAGTCTGTTGCCCGGCTGTTTCGGCGGTCTCGGTCCAGATGCGGCGGCTGTACCAGCCGGGCGGACGTGTCCGGCGTTCGCGGAGTTCGGCGAGCTCTCGCTGGTCGGCGTGGGCGATGAGCCGGTGGGGCCAGCAGCTCTCCCGGCGGGTGGTGATCCAGCCGCGGTTGATCCAGGCGTAGAGGGTGGAGGTGGTCATGTCCAGCTCGGCGGCCAGGTGCTTGAGCCACCACTCGTTGGGGCCGGGCTCCTCGCCGGGTGCTGCGGGACGGTGCCGGTGGACACGGCCTGCGGGGCAGGCGAGGCGGCGCATGAGGTCGCGGACGGTGGCCGCGGAGATCCGTTTGCCACCCTTCGCGGGCCGGAAGCCCTCGGCTTCCAGACGGTCGGCGATCCCGCTGGCGCCGATGCCCTGGCCTGCTAGTTCGCGGATCCGATCGGTCAGTTGCGGGTAGTAGCTGAGCTGGTCCAGCCGCTGGACCGGGCGGATGACCTCTCCCGCCGTAGTGGTCCCGCCGGCCCAGACGATCGTGACCTTCACCCGCTCGCTGGTGCCGAGCACGGTGACGACGACCTTGTCGACGACCGCGCGGACGATCTCCTTGCGGTCCGCTGTCGTGGTGCTGTGCGCACGCCACAAACCCTCGATGTCGCCGGCCAGAGCCGTGATGGTCTGCCGCTCGGCCGGAGTGAGGATGTGCGGACTGCTGCGGGTGAAGCGGTCGTAGTCCTCGCGGAGTTGCTGCTGGACGGCGAGTGCGTCCTCCCACTCTTTCTCCAGCTGGCGCACGACCAGGCGGTTCTCCGGTTCGGCGAGGTGGTGGCTGCGGCGGGCCCGGTCGGCGTCCTGGGCGGCGCGTTCCAGCCGTTGCGACCACAGCCGTTCCAGCTCGGCTCGCTCGGCCAGGACCTGGTCGGCCGCGCGCAGGGACACCTCGACGGCGGCGGGCGTCAGAGCCGCGAGGACCTGTTGCTCGACGAGGGCGTCCACGCAGGTGGAGTTGAGCAGCTGGCAGTTCTTCTCCGCGCCGTAGTTGGTCTTGTCCCGGGCGCACACGTATTCGGGCAGGGCCTTGCTGTGCTGGGTGTGGTAGCGCACGTTCATGCGCCGGGTGCAGCGGCCGCAATACACCAGCCCGGCCGCGAGGGCGGGGCCGCCCCGGACCGTGCCCATGGCTTCGGCGCGGGCGCGGTTGGCCGCCAGTTTCGCTTCGTTCGTCTCGAACTGGGCGACGGTGATGTAGGCGGGCAGGACGTTCGGGATCATCACATGCCATCCGTCCCGGGAGCGGACGACCCGTCCGGTGCTCGGCCGGGCCGGGTCCTGGCGGCGCGGGTCGATCCGGCGCCGCCCGTAGGCATAGATGCCGGCATAGGCGGGATTGTGCAGCAGGTTCTGCAGCGTCATCCGGTTCGGCCTTCGCCATTCCAGGGTGCCCTTGTCCGGTCCCTCACGCAGCCGGATACCCAACTGGATGTCATGACCGACGAGATAGCGCAGGACACCGTGCAACGTGCCGAGCCGTTCGAACTGCGCAAAGATCAGGCGGATCACTGTCTGCACCTGTTCGTCCGGGTCCCAAGTCACCTCCCCGGACGGGCGGCGGACGTAACCGCTGGGCAGGGGAAAGGCCAGCTCGCCGCGGCGGGCCTTGTTCAGGCGCCCGCTCCACATCCGCTGCTTGATCAGGTGAAGTTCGGCCTCGCTCATCGTGCCCTTGAGCCCCAGCAGCAGCCGGTCGTTGTATTCGGCCGGGTCGTAGACCCCGTCGGTGTCCGCGAGTACCGCACCTGACAGGGCGCACAGCTCGATCAGCTGGTATCAGTCCCTGCCGGAGCGGGCCAGCCGGGACATCTCGATCCCCAGCACGAGACCGACGTGGTCCAGTCCGATCTCGGTGACCAGACGCTGGAAGCCGGTGCGGGCGACCGCACTCGAACCCGACTTGCCCAGGTCCTCGTCGATCACCAGCACCCGGTCCGCCTGCCAGCCCAGCGCGACCGCCCGGTCCACCAGGGCGTACTGCAAACGGGTCGACTCCTGGTGGTCGACAAGCTGCTGGCGGGTGGACTGGCGGACATAGATCACCGCGAGCCGCTGCAGATGACGGTCGTCGATCTTGCTGCCGGGCCGCTCCCACGGCATCACCGAGGTCATCCCCGGTCCCGCTCACTCGCCGTCGCGGCGGCCGACAAGGCGCGGCTCGCCAGCCGCACCAACTGCCCCACCACCGCCTGCCGGTTCACCTCCGGCAGTGCTGCCCACACCTGCCCGTCCGGCACCACCGGAATCGTTCTCTGGGGCCGACGTCACTGTCGTCGCGCATGACGACCCGTTCCCCTCATCGCCCAGCCGGCCCCGCAACCGTCGGGCCACAACGACCAACCGCTGCAGGCCCTCACGGCCGATTATCGGCGTCCGCTCACTGCTTTGACTATCCATAAGCGCAGTGTGCTTGGGCGATGGAGCGGAGCCTGGGATGGATCATGATGCACCGACGTCTCGCCCGCGACTGCGAGGCGCTCACCGGCAGCTCTGAAGCCATGATCCACATTGCGTCGATCGACAACCTCGCCAAGCGCATAACGGACGAGACCGCACCGACCTGGCGAGGAACTTACTAGGAGGCAAAGGGCGATCAATCCACACTGGACGCTCTCTCAGTCCTCAGGATGCTCCGGCGGCCTGCCTCGTGTCATGCGGGTTCAGGAACCACGCCTCCTGCGGCACGTGGGCGGGTGGGGTGCTCCGGGGGTCGGCGGGGCGCGGGACGTAGACAGGAGAGTCCGATTGGTAGAAAAGGTCGATATCGGCTTCCTCGCCGCCGACGATCAAGGTGTCCCAGGCGCCGCTTTCCTGGAGTGTCCGGAGTGCGGCCGGGGCGAGCGTCGTGAGGCGGTCGCGCAGTTCCTCGTCGGTGGGCATGCCGGGGAGACGGGACGCGAGGCGCTCACGGATCGTGCGCATGCGGTCCAACAGCGCGTCGAGGTCCGACCGCTGCGGTTCGGAGCCGGCGTCAGGTGCCTGTTCCATGCTGTGGGCGATGATGTCCTTGATGGCGCGCGTGACACCCTGTTCGTCGGTGGTCACCATGGCGTTCCAGGCCCGGCTCTTGTGCCGGTACTGAAGCATGGACATTGCCGCCTCGTGCCGGATGAAGTCGGCGTCGCGCAACTGCTCTCCCTGCCACGCGCGGCGGAGAGAGCGGGCGAGGGAAAGGGCGGAGGCGAAACCGCTGTTGAGACCGCGCCCCGGCCAGAAGTGGATGGCGTTGGCCGCGTCGCCCAGCAGGAAACCGTAGGTACCCGGGCTCGTTGCGGTCGGGCGGCTGAGCTGGGCCGTGAATCGCGGGCGCTGCACCATGTCCAGCCGGAACGACGTGATCGCGCTGAGGTCGTCCTCGGCCACGTCGAACAGCTTCAGACCCTCCCGGATCCGTTTCCACAGGGGCGAGCTGCGCAGCAAGGCGGGCAGGAAGAGCGTCCCGTGGGTGGGGCAGCGGAACTCGTTGTCCTCTTCGCGGCTCATCACGCAGGGACGAGCCGCGATGCATTCCTCGAAGGCATGGCGGACTGGATCGATGCCGATCACGTTCCGGGCTTCCTCGGGGGTGAGCCGCATGTTCAGGAAGCCTTCGCCGCGCAACGAGTTGAGCAGGAAGCGGTTCTGCGACACGGTCAGCAGCACGCTCATCGGGTCCGACAGCTTCGACTTCACCCGAAGCCCCAGCACGACATCCTGCAGGTGCTCACCGGCGAGGGAGTATATCGAGGCGTCGGCCGCGCCGAAGCGGTCGGCGTAGTACTCCCGTGTGCGGGACCGCCCGCCTTCACAGATCGCCAGGAGGTGTTCCTGGGAGAGCCGGTTCTGGTGATCCGACGGGTCGAAGCACTTCGGGACCAGCCGGATCGCCGTCTTCTTGTTCGCCAGTTCCAGGAGCCGGTCCTCGACGTGAGCGATCCGGATGTTTCGGGGAGGCCGGCCATCTACGGAGTCCGGTCCAACGGGCCACATCTCCGAGTAGGCGTCGGCGTCGAACAGCGCCGACTGCACCTCGTCGGACAGGCCGAGGTACTGTCGGCTCTGGATGGTCACCACTTGCTGCCGACGGACGTTTCCGTGGGTCTCGTCCTTCCAGACGACCGTGGAGCCGTTCTTGATCCACCGTCCGTCGTAGAGGGTGATAGCCACCCGCTCGTGCAGCATGCTCTCGAGCGTCAGCGCGAACGCGAGACCAACCGGGCCCCCGCCGGTGATCGTGACCCGGAGTACGTCAGAGGCCACGGAGGCGTTCACGCGGGGAACGTCGAGGAGGGAGAGATCCATGATCGTCTCCATGGCGTCCTGGGCTTCGAAGAGGAAGGTCTCCTCGCCGATTTGGATGCAGTCGTTGGGGCGTAGCACATGCCGTGTGATGCGCTGGTCGTTGACGAACGTTCCATTCCGGCTGTTGCGGTCGTAGAGAACGAAGTCGGCGTCCTCCGCGACGATCTCGGCGTGCAGGCGGGAAGCGCTGGGACTCACGATCACGACGCCGCTGTCGCCCTTGCGTCCGAGCGTCAGGGGAGCACTGCTCAGAATCACGCTTTGACCAGTGAAGGGACCCGTGCGTCCCACGATGACCGATGGCACTCCATACTCCTTGCAAACGACGCCCAGTTCGGAAAATGGGCCACACCGCGCGGCCGATCCGGCGTGCGGTTGGACTCGTACGTCACCACTACGCAGGGGGTGAGTCGGTTGGTTCAACTGTTGGCGACCACTTCGTCCGCCTGGCGGAACCGCGCCTGCCGAAGCCCGTCACCCGTGACAGGGACCCGGCGCAGTGCCGAGCGGACGAGGCGGGCCCACGCCCCCTAATGACGGTGAGGGTGGAAGTCGAGCTCGTGTCATGTCTTGCGCTGCGATGGTCCGGCTCTACTGGCGGCAGGGAGTGCAGTAGAAGCCGCCAGCACCCCGCGGATCCATGCGTCGGGTCTCCTTCCGGCTCGGGCCGGACTGCCTGCCCCGATCGCATCGGTGCTTCGCAGGCAGTCGATATGTCAGCGGAGTCAGTGACCCAGGGCGCCGCTGTCCTCGTTCCTGCACATCACCGAGAACGGCACCTTGTTGGAGGTCGTCTGCACCGGTCCTTTGACCTCCACGCCGATCTCGCTGTCGAGCGTCCCGGCACCTGAGTACGTCGTGAGGTGCACCGTGTCCTGCCCCGTACTGTCTCCTCCCGCGAACGACAGGATGCGCCAGTGCCGATCGACCAGTGAGCCGTCCTTGGACACCCATCGGTAGGAGATCTGGGCAGGCACTTGGCCCACTGTGAACGTCGCCGTGAAGGTGGGCGCCTGGTCGCCAGGCAGCGGGCAGGCGCCGGTGTAGGCCGTGTTCGAACCCGTCACCGTCACTCGTACAGCCTGCGAAGCAGGGGCGTTCTGCTCGCCCTGCCCGGCGGGTGCGGGGGCCTGTCCGGCGTCCTGTGAGACGCCGTCCAGCGCTCGCGGCGAACTCGCCCCGGCAGGGGATTGGTTGGCGCTCGTTCCGTCGCCCCCTCCGCCGCTCACCAGCGCGTAGCCCACCCCGATCACGAACAGGGCGCACGCGGCCGCGGCGGCGACCGGGACGACCGTGGGGCGCCGGTTGCACGGCGGGCGGACTCGCGCGGGCACTGTGACGGGTTCCGCCGGAGCGTGGTGGGTGGCTGACGGCTGTGTCCCGGGGTGCGTCACGACCGTGGAGGCGTAAGTGGTCTCCGACGTGCGGTCGGTAGGGGGTGTGCCGCCCGCGCCGATGTTCCGCAGGTCCTGTTCGGCCTGTTCGGCGGGGATGCGTTGGCCCGGGTCCTTGCGGAGGAGCCCTTCGATGACCGGGGCGAGGGGGCCGGCCTGGTGCGGGGGCGGCAGTTCCGCGTCGACGACGGCGCGCAAAGTGCTCAGCGGGGTGTCCTGCCGGAACGGGGAACTGCCCTCAACGGCCGCATACAGCAGTACGCCCAGGGACCACAAGTCCGACTCGGGGCCCGGGGCGCGGCCCAGTGCCCGCTCCGGCGGAAGGTATTCGGGGGAGCCGACGACCTCCCCGGTCATGGTGAGGGCAGAGCTGCCCTCGACCATCGCGATGCCGAAGTCGGTGAGCACCACCCGGCCGTCGTTCGCCAGCAGCACGTTGGCCGGCTTCACATCGCGGTGCAGCACGCCGGCGGCGTGCGCGGCGCGCAGCGCGGCGAGCACCTCGGCGCCGATGTGCGCGGCCCGCTCCGGGGTGAGCGGTCCCTCGGTCCGCAGCAGGTCGGCCAGTGACCGTCCGCGGACCAGTTCCATCACGATCCAGGGGCGGCCGCCGTCGGTGGCCACATCGTAGACCGTCACCACGTTGCGGTCGGGTATCCGGGCCGCGGCCCACGCCTCCCGCTCCAGCCGGGTATACATCCGTTCGACATCGGCGACGGGCAGACCGGCCGGGGCGCGTACCTCCTTGACGGCGACCTCGCGGTGCAGCACCTCGTCGCGGGCGCGCCACACGGTTCCCATGCCGCCCTCACCGAGGGCGGACAGCAGTCGGTAGCGGCCCGCAACGACACGTTCACTGCCCGGCCCTCCCGGCACGATGTCCTCGTTGCGCATTGGGGCGATTCTCCCTTTCCTCATGAAAGCAGCTCGGTTGAGCGTGGACGTCGCGTCTTGAATACGAGCTTCTGCGCACGGCCGCCGTCAGGAAACCCACCGTGCAGCGGACGAGTCGCGGAGTTGCAATCGTTTCTCGGGGCCCAAGACAGGCAGAGCGGTGCCTCTGTGTCTGATCGGTCATCATCTTCCCCGTCCGTTCGCTCTACTCGCGCGTCACCGGGCCCGCGCCGACGCCAAGCGGGCCTCTCGAGGTGGGCGAACCGCTCTCACCGCTCACCGCCAGGCCCTCTAAGAGGCCCTATGAACTACAACGTACGAACCGGTCCCTCAGGTTCGACCGGCTCCAGGAACGTAACTTTCACCGCGTCGTCCGTATCCGAGTGATCTGTCCCATGCCCGCTGGGAGTTGATCGAGCCGGTACCGAGCACCTGGCGGGCCGAGCATCGCCGGCATGCACTGAACATCGGACGCCCGCCGGAGCACGAGCAGCCCGCCACGTGAGACCACGGGCGACCAGGTACCGGACCGCATCGGCCATCTGCCGGTGGCAGTAGCCCTCCGGCCGGCGGCCCCCTGCCCTCCAGCCCCCCAGCACCGGCAGCGAGTCCCGGGTGGCAGCCCACTCGACGTCGGTCATGTCCGACGGACACCTCGGCTGCCTGTGCGGCGGTCCCCCGGCCGCGGTTGCGGGTACCTGTGGCCACTGGGCGGGTACGGCGCAGGAGCGATATGCGGGCCGACGGGGTGTGTGGGCCCTAGGCCCGGTGGCATCAGAGCTGCTGCCTGTGCGGGAACCGGTCCCCATCCGGGCACACCCCGCCAATCGGGATGCAGCGCCAGCTGAGCAAGACGAGCAAGATGGCGTTGCACTTCGATTGGCGGGGGCGGCACTGTGGTGCTCCGGGGGGCGAGAGTGCCTGGGTCAGCGCCGAAACCAGGCACTGGATGTGTTGCGGCGCCGGGGACGAGGGACGTTGGCGGTGACACCTGCTGGGCGGCGCGTTCTATGACGAGTGACTGAGGCAGGCCCTCGGGCGGTGTACCAGGCTTCATCCCCGCTCTACGCCTGGTGGCTTTCCAACCTTGTACCGTAATGACAAACGGACGGCATGGCTCTCCAGTGGGGGTGAAACGCGATTTACCCCCTGTATCCCGGAAATAGTGGGCAGCATTTATCTCGTCACCGTGTCGCCGAGCTAATTGCATGAGTGCATCCTGCTCTTTCTTATCTTTCTCGCCCGTCTGGTGCACAAGTTCATGGATGGTGAAATGGGCCCCGTTCCTGAATTCGTAAAGAGCAGCGATCAGTGTCTCCGTCATTTCTATGTCCCGATTTGTCTGCATTTCAGATTTCCTTCTCTTGTTGGCTTGGCATCCGGACTTGTGAGACCTGTTCAGGGTTCTTCTTTACTGGCAACGGAAGAAGAGAAGAGGAAGTTCACCGAGACTACGATGCGTGCCCGGCGCACGACGACGCCGCGGCCTACGGTCTCCTGGATGAGGTCGAGCCACGGACGCCACCAAGAGACGCGTTCCGCTGGGTTGTGCCGGTGTCCGTCCCGCCAGTCGGCGAACGGGCCCTTCTCGCCTCGTGGCGCGCGCCCGAACTCGTCCATGCAGAAGACGACTTCGGGCTCGCCTTCCTCGGGTATGACCTCACCGTCGGCGATAGCGTAGAGATGCTCGACCCGGGCCTTCTCGGCCGCGTAGTCCGGGTCGCGCGAGGTCTTCCAGGTCTTCACGCGTTGAAACGGGACGCCCTCCTCGCGGAGCAGGACCCGAAGGTCCTCGTGGCTGATGTCGTCGACCACCCCCTCGGCGACCAGGAAGTCGGCCAGCTTGGCCAGGCTCCAGGTCGAGAACGGCAAGCTGTGCTCAGCTGGCCTGGACCTGGCAATCTTCTTGACCTCGCGGCGCTCGGAAAGGGCGAAGGCTCTCGGCCGGCCGGCCTTGTACTTGGGGTAGAGCGAGTCGAAGCCGTCGGCGTTGAAGTTGTGGAGCACGTCCCGGACCCGGTCCGGGCTGGTGAACGTCACCTCGGCGATCTTCGCCACGGGCGTGCTCTGTGCGGATAACAGCACCATCTG
>NZ_JBHVST010000199.1:0-8812 GCF_042885015.1 Streptomyces sp. NPDC058086
GCGCCTGGCGCCGCAAGGCCCCGGTGGAGTCGCTGATGCCGCTGCGCCTGGCCCGCTACGGCGTGCCGCTCGCCGAGACCGCCCCCTCCGGCCTGACGGCGGCGGGCATCGAACCCGCTCTCCTGTCCCCGCTTACCGTCGAGCAGGGTCCCGCTGCAGTGCAGGCGGACGCCCTGGCACTCGAAGCCCGAACAGCCGGCCGGGGACAGCAGCCGGAGCCGGTGAGCACGGAGGCACAGCGTGTCATGCAGGCCCAGCCGGTGAGCAGCGGGCAGCCTCGTGAGCAGGCGTCCATCGACGACGCCGACGGACGCTTCGCCAAGGCCTACCAGTTGTGGCGCTCTCAGTTCCAGACTGAGCCCACAGCCGCCCAGTTTGCGTCCTTCCTCCGAGACGAGTTCGGTATCTCTACCGCGGCCGGTGGTCCGCTCTCTGATGACCACTTGCTGCCCCTGCTCAGGGTCTTCCAGCAGCACTACACCTCACCGGCCGAAGCCCCTCCCCCTCCGGGCGACACGGAACCGGCCGCAGTAGACGAGTCGTGGGACGGGCTCTTCTACAGTGCCTGGCTCACGTACGCGCATCAGTACGGCCAGTACCCCGACGCAGCCGCCCTCGCGGCATACGTGTGCCAGCGGGACGGCATCACCGGAGCCGACGGCCAGCCCCTCACAGGCGAGGGCCTGGAGGGCTTCGTCGCGGTTTTCCAGGAGCGCGAGTTCGGCGACGGTGACTCGCAGGGCGAAGAGACGGACCATGCAGCTGGCGAACAGGCACCTCCAGCACCCGCCTCGGCCGAGACTGATACCCAGCAGACACCCGCCATTGTGGGAGCACAGGCTGCGGAGGGGAAGCAACGCCTCCGGGTAAACGCTGCTATTGCCAATGAGGAGACCGCGCCCGCGGAGACGAACAAGGAGAGCGATCTCACCGCCGTCGACCGCTACTACCTCGCGTGGGTGGAGCACCAGAAACAGCGCGGCGCCGAGCCCACAGACAAGCAACTGTCTGCCTACCTCGACGAGAAGGGTGTGCAGGGCCGCGGCGGGAAGCCGATCAGCCCGTCCACGCTGCGCAGGTACCTCCTGTCCTTCCGTGCCTACGGCGTCTGGGCCGAGCACCGGATGCGCGATGAGGCGCCCTTGGCCGATGCCGTGGCGCGGGACTGCGCAACGCGCGGGATCACCGCCCAGTACAACAACCCCATCACTGCTACCGACATTACGAAGCAGGCCCACGACTTTGAACGCCGCTGGAAGGCTCTCGCCCGTTTCCGTACCGATGCCCAGTGCTGATGCCCCACTCGACGCGCGG
The DNA here is from genome assembly GCF_042885015.1 of Streptomyces sp. NPDC058086. NCBI lineage: Bacteria > Bacillati > Actinomycetota > Actinomycetes > Kitasatosporales > Streptomycetaceae > Streptomyces > Streptomyces sp. NPDC058086. Next base: position 1,315 of record NZ_JBHVST010000199.1, read on the forward strand.
GCCTTGCTCATCAACTGCCCCGTAGATACGGAGTCGCCGCGAACCCCTGATCGGCTGCTGGGAGCCGTTTCTCTGTGCCCGGATACGCTGCCGCCATGATTCGTGCAGTGGTGTTCGATGTCGGTGAGTGTTTGGTGGACGAGACCCGCGAGTATGGCACCTGGGCCGACTGGCTCGGCGTTCCCCGACATACCTTTCATGCCATGTTCGGCGCGGTCATCGCGCAAGGCCGCGACTACCGAGAGGTGTTCCAGGAGTTCCGACCCGGTTTCGACTTGTTTGAGGAGCGCGAGCTTCGGGTGGCCGCCGGTCAGCCGGAGGCGTTCGATGAGCGGGACCTGTACGAGGACGTCCGGCCAACGTTCAGGCAACTACGGGCGGACGGCCTGTGGCTGGGCATTGCAGGCAACCAGACAATCCGTGCCGGAAAGCTCCTACGCAAGCTATTCGCGGAGGACGTCGACCTGATCGGCACTTCGGACGACTGGGGCGCCAGCAAGCCAGCTCCCGAGTTCTTCCAGCGCGTTGCCGAGGCTGTCCCCTTCCCTAACGACGAAATCCTTTACGTCGGTGACCGCGTGGACAACGACCTGCGACCGGCGGTCATGGCAGGCATGCATACCGCGCTGGTGCACCGCGGCCCATGGGCAACCATTCAGTGGCGGACCACGGAAGCCGAAAAGCTCCCGGCCTTCAGGATCGAGAGTCTCCTTGAGCTGTCCGGGCTGATCCTCAACTTCAACGAGTCAGCGCACTGACCGTCGTCGACCAGCCATACAGTCGGTCGTCCAGCTCTCGCACACACCGCTCGTTCTGGTGCGGCGCCAGCACGCGCCGCACCTCCCGCACTCGGTCCATTCCCATCGCATACCAGGTCCGTTCCAGCTGATCGAGTGCCCGTAGCGCGTACCTGCAGGCCTCCTCAGGCTGTCCGGCAGCGGCCTCTACCGCGGCCAAATCGCCAAGTACAACGGTGGTCTGCTTCTCCTCGCTCAGGTCAAGTGCGCTGAGTACAGCGACGAGGGTCTCGCGTGCTTGCGGCAGATGCCCGGCCTTCAGCTGCGTATTACCCTTAAACGCAGCTAGTCGTACAGGACTGAACCAGTCCAGCCATGAAGGATTAGCATGCTCGGAGCCCGCAGCTAAGACATCCTCAGCATGGCAGATCAAATGCAGCGCGGGGCGCGTGTTGCCGCACCGGGTCTCGCACTCCGCCTCGACCGCATCCAGCCAGGCAAGCAACTCCGCCGATGCAGGCCCGCGCCGCGCGTAGGTACGCGCAGCCACCATGCGCTCGACGGCCTCGTCACGACGTCCGCCCCACGCCGGAATGAATGCCGTGTGAGCGAGCGCTGCGGCACCGAGGAGCGGGTCATCTGCCTCGCCCGCCGCTTGGAGAGCGCGCAGCAGCGTCTGGGTTGCGTGATCCGGCTCGCGAAGGTCGAAGAACTCAATCCGGCCGGCGAGTAGGTACGTCTCGGCGAGCGCCGCGGCCACTCCCCGTCTGGTCTGTCCGGCCGTCTCGGACAGTAGGACCAAGCCCAGAGCGGCGTGCGCCATGGCTGAGGGATGCAGTGCGGCGGGGGCAACCGACCAGTACAAGCGCCGATGCGCGCGCGTCACCGCCTCGAAATCAGCCACCACGCTGGCTGGTTGGAGCACGGCGGCGGCCTGTGTCGGAACCGAAGCCAATCCGACCGCAGCCGCTGCCGTCGCCAGTGCAGACCGGCGCCGTCGCTCGGGCGTCACGCCAGTCGGCGAGATGAATCCGAGCGCCTCGAGATCCTGGCCGAGCAAACGCGAGAGCGCCTGTCCCACCTCTGGCTGCGGCCACGGCGGTGCCTCTGACTCCCAACGGCGTACCTGACGTACTCCCACCCCGAGCGAGTCGGCGAGCGCCTGCTGGGACGGGTAACCCGCCGCCACCCGGGCGGACTTGAGCTGAATGTTGCCTGCGGCTCGTGCCACTACACACCTCCGTCTTGCCTCAATCGACAGTGTTACAGCAGGCCCTGCTTCTTACTAGTCACCACCTACAAGGCTCGCTAAAAGTCCCTTTCTCGGCCGATAAAAGACCTCTGAAAGTCCTCGGAAAGGGACATCAACAGGGCCACTCTTGACGCACCGTGCTCCACGGTTACGGAGTGTATCGATGAGTGCCACATGCCCTACCAACCCTGTTGTCCTCCAGGAGGCGACCGTGTTACCCCGGTGTTCGAACGACGGCACGTCTTTGACAGTGATTGAAGCTAGTCGGCTGCTCCGAATCGGGCGGCGGTGACTGCTGATGACGCTCACAGAGACAGCCGTTCGCCTCGCACCCCGTCTGCACGAGGACCGGCCTGATGCCATGGCCGTATGGTTCGATCGGCAGCTACGGAGCCCGTGCCAGCCGATGCCGCCTCAGGATGCCCGTCGTGTTCCGCAGATGCGCCGGCTCGTGGCCGCCCGGCTGCGTCTGTGTGGATTACCTGAACTCGTTGAGCCCATGAAGCTGTTGACGAGCGAGCTGGTCACCAACGCGCTGGAGCACGGAGACGGCCCGGTGTCTCTGCTCCTCTCCTGTTCAAGCGAGACCGTCCGGCTGACGGTTGACGACGGCTCGCAAGAGAGTCCCCGGCTGGGAGCGCCGGAGCTGGATGCCGAGAGCGGGCGGGGGCTGTGGATTGTCGAGTCCATCGCTTCCGAGTACAGCGGCTCCTGGGGTGTCAGCCTCGACTGCACGAAGACCTGGTGCTGTCTCACAGTGCCCGCAGCAAAGGAACCTGCCGTCTGATGACCGCTTTGGAGTCCACGCCGGCGCAACAGACGTCAGCGGCCTCATCGGCCATGGACATGGGTGACCTCGCAGAGTTGGTCCGCTAGCCCAAGCACTCGCAAACCACGGGCCCCGCGGTATCGAGCGGACCGCCGCTCTTCTTCCTCCTTCAGATATTCAAAGCCCCCGCGCACCCTCGGCGCGGGCCGGATCTGTCGGGTGTCCACCGCGGTGCGCACCCGACAGACCTCATTCCCCCGCCCCCATTCCCGCAGCCGTCAGGTCTCTTCGAGGCCGCCCGGGAGACAGACTGATGACGAATCACCGCACCAAGCGCGAGGTCTCAGCGAATCGCGCAGCAGTTATCGCCCAGAAGGCGACCGTGGTCCGCCGATACACCTACGAGGGCGCGTCTATGGCGGCGCTCTGCCGTGACTACGGCGTGGGAATCGGATGGCTGCGGCGGCAGTTCGACGTCTGGGACGTACCCCGGCGCCCGCGCGGACGGACTGCCTACGCAGCCGGGCAGGAGACATCCGCCGATGAGAGGGAGCGGGCGGCGCTTGCTCAGCGTCTGGCGGAGCCCGGCCTGCTCGAGCAGAGCCTCGTCCTCGATCTCAGCTCAGCCCGGGTGTCCGGCGCAGGCGTGAGCCGGCTGGCGGTGCCCGTGGGCGGGGTTCGCGTAGCGGGGGAAGTGACCGTCGGGAACTGGGGCGAGGCACTGATCGTCATTCTGCAGCTGGAAGCACATCCAGAGCGGTATCCCAAGGTCCGCCAGCGTAAGCCGCTCGGCTCGCCGTGGGAGCCGAGAACCATCTGCTGGGGTACCTCTACGCCCGTCGATGACTGGCCCACGCGAGGCCGCATGTTCGGCTACCACGAAGCCGGGATCAACGAATACACCGCCGCTCACGCCCAGTCGTCCGCGCCCCTCGGCCAGCGCTGACCGCACGCCTCAAGGCTCCACAGCCTGGTTGTCCGCGTCAGCGGCATGCCCCTCTACCAACGGCCCCCCTCGCCCTCCACTCGGCTGCAAACACGCCGAACGCTAGCCATAGACAGCCGCTTCCCAGCGGCGCGTCTCCACGGCGGCCACTCCCGGACCCGCCTGATCGACCCTCGGGCCGCAGAAGCCGCTCTGGCTCCCCCAGAACTAGGGCTTCAGCCTCCTGCGGCCCGGCGGCTCCCCCATCCCGTTTTGAGGACACCACCCCCCATGTCTTGCTTACTTACCCCGATTCCGCAGGCAGCTGAATCCGCATCTGTGCACTCGGAGGTGCACTGATGGCCGCCGATGTCATAGACCTGATCGTTCACTCTGCAGGACGAGACCATGAGCTGCGTCTCGCCATGGAAGACCTGCAAATGGACCGCTGGCGCGCAGCGCAGCAACTACTTCGAAGCACCGGAACGAACTGGGCTTTACGGACGTCGCGCAGTCAGGCTCTGGCCGTGGGCGCCGCCAAGAGCCACGCCATCGAAGCATGGCGGGAAGAAGAGCCCGGCAGTGTGAGCGGGCTGATGATGTGGGCCCGGGTACTGACGCAGCGGGCGATCTACGCCTTCCGTGACGGTGTACGCGGTGAGGAGTTACGCCGCGCAGCCTATGTCGCAGACCAGGCGTGCAGGGCCGCGGCAAGCGCGTGGCCGGAGGATCCGGTACCGGGGGTTTGTTTCCTCGCTTTGGCGCAGACCGACGTCGATCAGTCATGGCCGCACAGTCGGCTGAACTGGTTTGTGCACAGGGACGGCTTTCTGCCGCCAGGACCGTGGACAGTGCTGAACTGGGTCCACGTCCGTGATCCGTACAACCGGGAGGCCTACCACCGGGTCCTTCAGGTCCTGCAGGCCCGTGGGGCGGGTGACCTGGACTTCGCTCTGTGGGTGGCAAGCACAGCACCCGAAGGCGCTGCGGTGACGCTGCTGCCCCTGTACGCATTCATCGAGACCTACCGGCGCTCCATCGCACAGAGCCAGACCACCAAAGTGATCGCCTTCTGGGCGACCGACCAGAAGGCCCACTACGCGCGGCGGGGCCTTGAGTGGTGGTTCAACGCACCTGCGCCGGGACCGGCATCAGCCGGCCAGAAGCGGCAGGCTCGCGACCCGCGCACCTACTCACTGACGGATCTGAACCATCTCGCACACGCCCTCAGCGCCACCGGCGTAGGAAACGCCGCAGACGTCTTCACCGCGATCGGCCCTTACGCCACCCCCGCACCGTGGGCCCACGTCACCCAGAACCCTGCGTGGTGGCAGGACGATTTCCGCTCCGCACGCAAGAGAGCCCTCAGAGACCGCAACGGTCGCCGATGAGCAGTCGAGCACCTCCGCCCTCATGCGGGCCATGCCTGGCACACCACTCCGCCCCCTACAACCAGAGGATTTCTCCGTTGTCTCCGAGTAGAGCCCATGCACGCCTTGACGATGATGCCGCGCTGCGCGCGCATGGCTACCAGCCCGAACTGACCCGCCGGATGGGAGGGTTCGGCAACTTCGCGATCAGCTTCAGCGTGATCTGCATCCTGGCCGGCGGCATGACCCTGTTCGGCTACGGCATGAACACCGGCGGCCCCGCCATCATGATCTGGGGCTGGGTCGGCATCGGCACCATGACCCTAATTCTGGGGATGTGCCTGGCCGAGGTCACGTCCGCCTACCCCACCTCCGGCGGCCTCTACTACATGGCCCACCGTCTCGGCGGACCCCGCTGGGCGTGGGTGACCGGCTGGCTCAACCTCCTCGGCCTGCTCGGCGCCATCGCCGGCATCGACTACGGATGCGCCCTGTTCGTCGGCGCGTTCGCCAACCTGCAGTGGGGCCTGACGCCCACGCCCGAAGCGACGATCGGGATCTTCGCGGCCATCCTGTTACTGCACGGCGCCCTGAACGCGGCCGGGGTGCGCCTGGTCAACGTCCTCAACGCGATCTCGGTGTGGTGGCAGCTCTTCGGCGTCGTGCTGATCGTCGGGACGCTCACCCTGGCCCCCGCTCAGCACCAGTCGGTGTCCTTCGTGTTCGGGCACTACAACAACGGCACCGGCTTCTCCAACCCCGTCTACGTCGCCAGTCTCGGCTGCCTCTTGGCCGCGTATACGTTCTGTGGCTACGACGCCTCCTCCCACCTGTCGGAGGAGACCACTCAGGCGCAGATATCGGCGCCCCGCGGCATCGTCCGCTCGATCGCCTGGTCCTGGGCGGCCGGCTTCGTCCTCCTTGCAGGCCTGCTGTTCGCAATCCAGGACTACGACGGCACCCTCGGTACGAGCACCGGTGTTCCCCCGGCGCAGATCTTCATCGATGTCCTTGGCACCGGCATGGCCAGGGGACTGCTGGTCGTCGTGATCGTCGCTCAGCTGTTCTGCGGCAACGCGGAGACCGCCGCAGCCAGCCGTATGGTGTATGCGTTCTCGCGTGACGGGGCGCTGCCGTTCTCCTCGACCTGGCGGCGGGTCAGCCACCGCACCCGTACCCCCATCGCCGCGGTGTGGCTGTCCGTGAGCGTCGCCCTGGTCCTGGCGCTGCCGAGCCTGTACTCGCCGACCGCGTACGCCGCCGTCACCGCGATCAACGTCATCGGGATCACCCCCGCCTACGCGATCCCCGTCTACCTCCGCCTCCGCGCCGGTCGGGACTTCCCGCCCGGCCCCTGGCACCTCGGAGGCTGGAGCCGCCCCCTTGGGCTCCTCTCCGTGGTGTACGTGATCGTCCTGACGGTCGTTTTCTGCCTGCCGCAGGCTTCCCCGATCACCGCCGAGTCGTTCAACTACGCAGGCGTTGCGCTGGCCGTGGTCCTCGTTCTGGCCTGGGTCACGTGGATCACCAAGGGCAAGCGCGACTACAAGGTGCCCCCGCTCGGTTCCGCTGCCCAGAACGCTGCTCTTGCGGGGGATGTGCTGTGATGGCTGAGGAGATCAGCGACCGTCTCACCCGTGAACGGCTTGGTGAGCTCGTCCAGGCTCACGAGATCAACACGGTGATGCTCGGCGTCCCGGACCTGATGGGCCGCCTGAAGGGGAAGAGCTTCGACGCTCTCCACTTCCTCACGCAGCTTCCCGCCGGGTCGGAGATGTGCGCCTACATCCTGGCGACCGACGTCAACATGACCCCGCTGGACGGCTTCGGGCTCACCGGCTGGCACGAAGGGTACGGAGACCTGAAGGTCGTCCCCGATCTGGGCGCCATCCGGCGTCTGAGCTACCTGCCCGGCACCGTTCTCATCTTTGGCGACGCCCACGACCACAACGGCTACCCCATCCCGGTGGCACCTCGGGAGATGCTGCGCCAGCAGATCAAGTACCTGGCAGACCTCGGGTGGGAGGTCCGGGTGGGCATCGAGAGTGAGTTCCTGCTCTACCGCGGCAGCGCGGACCGCAGCCGCCGGGCGGGATACCGGGGCCTAAGGCCTGTGTCGCCCCACAACCTCGACTATGCCCTCGACCATCCTCCCAGTCTCTCCGCGTTCTTCGGCGCCCTCCGGGACGCGCTGCACCAGGCCGACGCACCGGTCGAGGCGATCAAGACGGAAGGAGCACCGGGACAGATCGAGGTCACGTGGCCGTACGGCGATGCGATACGGGCCTGCGACACGTACGCCGTGCACAAGCACGCTGTTCGGGCCATTGCCGCGCACCAGCGTATGACTCCGACCTTCATGGCCGCCCCCGAGACGGGCATCGGCTCCGGCCTGCACTTCCACGTGTCCCTGTGGCGTGACAGCGAGCCCGCGTTCGAGACGGC
>NZ_JBHVST010000200.1:0-8791 GCF_042885015.1 Streptomyces sp. NPDC058086
GGCTGAACGGGTGAGGGTCGCACGCCCGAGGCGAGGGCGTGTAAGCCGTACGGGTGACATTGGTCCGGCGTTGGCCTGCTCGCGCGGGTACTGCCACAACGTCGGCGCAGCACGCCCTGAGGGCGTGAGGGCACCAAGACGCAGCCAGGCCCCGGACGGGTGGCCGTCCGGGGCCCTGAGGCACCGCTGGGGCTGTTAGCTAGCCCGCCTGGTTCAGAAGGCGTGCGCCATCAGCTCCGCGAACAGCGCGTGCTCGTCGACCTCGAGGCCCCGCGAGCGGAACCAGCCGCAGATGTTGGCGCAGTCGCGCTGGAGGAAGTTCATCCCGTTGAGGTTGCCGACGAGGTCGACGATCTGTGGCAGGTCGATGATGACCAGCCGCTCGCCCGCCGCCAGGATGTTGTACGCCGAGAGGTCGCCGTGCACGACGCCGTTCTGCACCATCGTCGCGAGCGCGTCGGTGAGCTGCTCGAAGTACGCCGCCAGCAGCTCGGGTGAGGGTCGGGTCTGGGCGAGCCGGGGCGCGGTCTGGACGGCGCCGTCCTCGTCGACGACGGTGATCCACTCCATCAGGATCTCGGTGCCGTCGATCTGGACCGGGTAGGGAACCGGCAGCCCGAGGTCCCAGAGCCGCACCAGCGCACCCCACTCGGACACCGCCCACTCGCCGGCCGCGACCTGCCGGCCGAAGGTGCTCTTCCGCTTGAGGGCCCGCTCGTCACGTGAGCGCTTCATCGAGCGGCCCTCGGTGTAGGAAGCGGCGCGGTGGAAGGTCCGGTGCTCGGGAGAGCGGTACCGCTTGGCCGCCATGACCACGCCTGAGGCGGGGTCGAGCGGGTCGGCGCGCTCGACGAGGTGGACGTCGGCCTCCTTGCCGGTCTTGAGGACGCCAAGCTCGGTGTCGATCGCGCCCTGTGAGGTCACTACCCAGTCCGGGAGCGGCTCGGGGCCTCGGCAGAGGGGTTCGACGCTGAGCCAGGTCGACCAGCGCTGGCCGTCCTCGAGGTCATCGTAGGAAATGAAGTCGAAGACGAACCGGTCGTCGACGTCGCCCAGGTCGTCCGGCGGCGGGACATATCGGTAGGGGACGGTGATGATGCCGTCAGGAAATGCCGGGTGCTGAGGGTGCTGCGAGAGATCGTCGTGAGACATCGCTGGAGGTGCTCCATGAGGCGAGAGAGAGGCGGTCTGCGGGCAGGCCGAGGACAGTCGTAGTCACGGTCGTGCCTCCTCTCGTGGAGCACCGGGCAGCTCCCGGTGTCTCGCCCATGGTGAGGGGCGGACACGGGGAGCGGCAACCGAATAAAGTCGGCCCGCATCGAGCGGCCCCAGCGGTGCCGTAGGTTTCCGGCGTGATCCTCCGTACCGGGCTCGTCCCGGTCCTGCTTGGACTGACGCTGGCCGGGTCGTTGCCGGCCGGACCCGCGGTTGCCGAGCGGGCCCCGACGCCCGGTGCGAGCGGGATGGGAGACCCGTACTTCCCACAGGACGGCAACGGCGGCATCGACGTGCCGCACTACGACGTCCGGGACGGCTACTCCTTCCGCACCGGGCGGCTGCACGGCCGGACCGTCCTCGATGTGCGCGCCACCCAGGACCTGTCGCGCTTCGACCTCGACTTCCTGCTGCAGGTTCTGCTCGTTGCCATCCGGCAGCCGAGCGGCCATCGCCTGAATCGACTTGCGCCGCCCATCCAGCATCAACCCGCGCAGACAGCAGTCGCCCTTGGCCCGCTGGTCCGCGGAACCGAGGCGAATACCTCCGCCACGAACTCCGCCAAGTCACTCCGCAGACCCTCAACCCGCTGCCCCACGGTCTCCAACGTGCTCCTCACGAGCACCGACCGGAAGACCTAACGGAGTCCTAATAGAGGGTGCAGAGTTTGCGCTGGTCAGAGCCGCGTCCGCCCAGGCCCGCTGGCGCGATCGCGTCCACGCCGGGTGGTTGCATCACGTCAACTGGTACCACGGCATGACGAGGGCCCGACCGACATCCGGTCGGCGCCCTCGTTGCCCAGGTGGGCGGCTGCGGAGGATGCGAGGTTCGAACACGTGAGGGGTTGCCCCCACATGCTCGTTCGGGTGTCCGACGGGGTGTGTATGGGTTCTGACCTGTGAGTTTGCGCTTCGTGTGGCTCTGTCCGTGCGGCGGCGGACAGGAGTGAATGCAACCAGAACTGCAACCACCGGGTCGTAGGGCGTTCGCCCTTGCGGGGGCGTCTTGTCCAGGGCATCAGCTCACGCGATCGCTCACGCCCGCCAGTCGGTTGGCCGGCGTCCGGCCTGAAGCATCAGGCCGAGGGGGCCACGGACCGCCGGGCAGGCATGTCTCGCCCGGCCGCGGATGCCGTGGCGTCCGGAGCCGGGCCACAACCACCTTCTCCGAGGCCGGGCTCCTCTGCGCGACGCAGACGCCGTGCAGCGCGTTGGCGCCGGTAGCCGCGCATGGCCTCCTCGCGCCAGGCAGCGAAGGTGGGATCGCACAGCGTGTCACGGAATCGGCCGATTCCCATCCACCGCAGCACGGCCCCGGACCGGTCCAAGGGAAAGTAGGTCTCCCCGGGCCCGGTGCTGCCCGCGTCCGGCTCACCGGACGGCTCGGGCGTCCATCCCAGGGCAGTGACCGTGTCCATGGAACGCAGACTCCCGAAGACGCCCGGCATCTGACGGGCCTGCCGTCCCAGGTCCAGGTACTCCACCTGCACCGGCCCGGTGTCGTCGCTCGCGTCCAGGGACGTGGTCAGATCCCCGCCCAGCTGCCCGGCGCGCCCCAGCACGACCTTCTCCTGCATCAGCACCTTGCCGGTGCCGTGCAGCCGGATGTGCGTGCCACGGTGGGTGGCGATCTCGTCCGAGACCACGAACGGCATGCCCGCCCAGGTCAGGACACCTCCGTCGCCCACGTCGGCGTCAATCGTCCAGGACGACGGAGCATCGCCTTCGTAGGCGACTGTGCCGGTCGTCTCCACGACGTCGAGCCAGGCACCGGGAGCGACGTCCACCTCGATGCGGACGTCGTCACCAGACAGCAGCAGCGCCCGGGTGGCGATCAGGCCCACCCTGGCTCCGTCGGCGTCCTGGTCCATGATCCGTACCGTCAGGTGCCCGGTCGCGTGGTGGACGCGGCTGCGGCTCTCCCTGGGCGTGACGCTTAGGCGGGTCGGGCCGGTCACGCGCCCTGCCCAGCTTGCGCCGGAGCTTGGTCGCGCGAGTGGGTGGTGCCGTCGGCGTGGGTGTGCGTGTGACCGCCCTCGCCGTCCTGGGCGGCGTGGAAGTGCGGGGCCATGGGGCCGGGGTCGACGGGGGTGTGGTCGCCGGTGCGGTAGTGGGCGAGGGTTTCGCGGACCCAGCCGGTCAGCATCCGGATGGACGCCTCGTCGTGCCGGGACAGCGCAACCACCGGGGCGCCTTCGCGGGCCTCGCGGCCCTCGCGCGCCATGCGCTCGACGTCCACGCCCACGTACTCGCCCAGGTCGGTCTTGTTGATCACGAGCAGGTCGGCGCGGGCGATACCGGGACCGCCCTTGCGTACGACGTCACCGCCGCCGGCGACGTCCAGGACGAACAGCTGGGCATCCACCAGAGCCGGGGAGAAGGTCGCGGTGAGGTTGTCGCCGCCGGACTCGATGATGACCAGGTCCAGAGGGCCGAAGTCGGCCTCCATGTCCTCGGCTGCCAGCAGGTTGGCGGTCACGTCGTCGCGGATCGCCGTGTGCGGGCACGCGCCCGTCTCCACCGGGCGGATCCGCTCGGGGTCCAGCACCCCGGCGCTCTTGAGGAAGCGCGCGTCCTCGTCGGTGTAGATGTCGTTCGTGATGACACCCAGGCGCAGCTCGTCGGAGAGGGACTGGCACAGCGTCGCGATCAGCGAGCTCTTGCCGGTGCCGACGGGACCGGCTACGCCCAGGCGCATGGCGCGGGTGGGGGCGGTGGCGTTCTCAGGCACTGAAGAGTCTTTCTGTGGTGGTGTCGTGGGTCTCGGCCCAGCGCTCGATGAGAGGGGCGCCGTGGGCAGGGATCTGTTCGGGGGTGTGCAGGCAGGCGACCTGACCGGCCATCTCGTCGATGTCCGGCAGCAGGTCGTTCACCCACGCGGTGATGAGCAGCGGGTCTTGCGGCTCGAGTTTGAGCAGGGCTGCCGTCACGGTCTGGGCGTCGTCGTACCCGACCAGGCGGGCCAGGTCGGCGGGGTCCATCCCGGCGCGGTGGGCGAGCAGGCCCAGCACGACCGGGCGCGACCAAGTGCGCGCGCGAGCGTCGACGGGGCCGGGCCAGAGCGTCTGCAGGACGCGCAGATACCCGCGCCCCAGGCGCCGCCCGTTGGCCCTCAGCGCCTGGCTGGGGGTCCGGGCGGCCCAGGCGGCCTCGACCTCGGCGAGGTCGCCGCCGCCCGCTGCCACCGCACGTGCGACGACGGCGGTTCCCGCCTCCACGCGGGTGACCGTGCGGAGGCGGGAACGCAGGTAGGCGGGAACCTCGGCAGATGTCGTGCCGGCCCGCAAGGCCGGCTCCAGACCGGCGGACTGCGTGTGTCCACCGGACGGGAGCCGGGCGTCACCCAACAGAGCGAGCAGGAGTGAAGAGGTGCTCACAGGTCGCCTCAGAAAAGCAGATAGCGCTGGGTGAGCGGCAGGCTCTGCGGCGGGTCCGGCTGGTCGAGGTACCAGAAACCCCTACGGCCTGGGTGCTCTGTGAGGCCGTGCCCCTGCACCGGGTCGACCCCCGGGATCTCCACCGCGATCGTGAACTGGGTCGGGTGGATGTCGATCTCGAAGCACTTGCCGTTGAAGACCATGTCCTCCTTCTCGACGTCCTTGACCGGCTTGGCGCCCTTCAGCTCACGCCGCAGGCCGAGGGTGTCCCTCAGGGAGTTCTTGAACACGCCCGTACCCCCCACCGTGTCGTACGGGTCAGGGTCGGAGGCCGGCGGGTTGAGGGCCTTGTCCGAGACGAACGAGTAGGACACCTGGGAGGCGATCGCGTACGCCATCGCCGGGCGCAGGAAGGTGGGCTGCGGGGTGGACACCGAGCCGTTCGGGTCGCCCAGGTTGCCGAGCACCATGGCGCCGCCCTTGATGACCACCTCGGGCCGTACGGCGAAGAACCGTGGGTCCCACAGCACCAGGTCGGCCAGCTTGTCCACCTTCACTGAACCGACGTACTCATCGATACCGTGGGCGATGGCGGGGTTGATCGTGTACTTGGCCACGTAGCGCAGAGCACGGGCGTTGTCGCCAGCCCCCTGCTCGGCCTGGTAGAAGAAGTTCGCGTCCTTGAAGGTGTTGTAGCTCCACTCCTTCATGACGTGCGCGACCTGCCAGGTGCGGGTCACGACCTCGCCGATGCGGCCCATGGCCTGGGCGTCGGAGGAGGTGATGGACATCGCGCCCATGTCGTGCAGTACGTCCTCGGCGAACATTGTCGTGGAGCGGATACGGGAGTCGGCGAACGCCTGGTCGTTCTCGTTGGCCAGATCCAGGTGGTGGACGGAGGCCAGCATGTCGACGTGCTCGGCCACGGTGTTCACCGTGTATGGCAGCGTCGGGTTCGTCGAGGCGGGCAGGACGTTCTTCTTGGCAGCCACCTTCAGGATGTCGGGGGCATGCCCGCCACCGGCACCCTCGGCGTGGAAGACGTGGATGCCGCGTCCGGCGATGGCATCGATGGTGGTCTCGATGAAACCGGTCTCGTTGAGGGAGTCGGCGTGCAGGGCGACCTGCAGGCCCCAGTACTCACCGGCTTTCAGAGCGGCGTCCAGAGCTGCCGGGGTGGCCCCCCAGTCCTCGTGGATCTTGTAACCGCCGGCACCCGCCAGTGCCTGCTCGTCCAGGCCATCCTTGCTGACGGTGTTGCCCTTGCCCAGCAGCATGACGTTGACCGGCAGGTCGTCGAAGCTGCGGTGCAGGTTCACCAGGTGCTGCGGGCCGGGGGTCACGGTGGTCGCCTTGGATCCCTCAGAGGGGCCCACGCCACCGCCGATCAGGGTGGTGGTCCCGGTGGCCAGGGCCTCCATGACAGCTGAGGGGGAGATGTAGTGCACATGGGTGTCGACGGCGCCGGCGGTGAGGATCTTGCCCTCGCCGGAGATCACGTCCGTGGTAGGACCGAGCTCCAGCCCGGGGGTGACCCCGGTCATGACGTCGCTGTTGCCGGCCTTGCCGATCGCGACGATCTTGCCGCCCTTGATACCGACGTCGGCACGCACGACGGCGTGCTTGCTGGCGCTCTCACCCTGGACGAGGCTTGCCAGTTCCTGGGCGGGGGCGACGTCCAGGATGATCACGTTGGTGATCACGGTGTCGGGCGCGCCCTGCGTACTGGTGGTGGTGCCCTGCAGCATGGACTCGCGGATGGTCTTACCACCGCCGAAGATCGCCTCGTCGCCGCCGAAGGTCAGGTCGTGGGTGACCTCGATCCAGAGGTTGGTGTCGCCCAGGCGGACCTGGTCGCCTACGGTCGGGCCGTAGGACTTCGCATACTTCTCGCGGGTGATGGTCGTCATTGCTTTCCTCCAGCTGGGTGTACGAGGGCCCTGTCAGTCGAGGTCGACGTCGCCGGACTGCTTGTCCTTGCGTAGGCCCGGAACGCGCCGTCTCCCGCCGATCTCCACGACGTCGATCTTGTCGCTGGGCGAGTTCTCGGGGCTGAACCGCTTGGAGTCCCCCGGAGCGACATCGAGGCGGTATCCCCAGGGGGCCTGTCCCGGCGTCTTCGACCGGTCGTGCGCCAACCGGCGGGCCGCGGCGATCTGCTGAGGCCGCGAGAGCTGGGGGTCCGTCAGGGCAGCCTCGGCATGGTCGGCGGCGTTCCTGTCAGTGAAGAACAGCAGGTCCTCGTTGACGTCGGCCAGGTGGATGTGCGAACCGATCTGGATGGCGCGGTCACCGACGTTGAGCACGTAGAGAGTGGCCTTGGCGCCTTGGGAGTTGAGCACGTGATCCGTGGCCGGCATGACCCACATTCCTCCCACCTCGTACTCGGAAAAGTCGTAGGCCGTGCTCGGATCCAGGGCAGAGGGCTTGGGCAGAGGCTGTCCGAGCGCCGGGCCAGGACCGGGCGGCGTGGGGACAGGCTGTGTGACCGGAAACGTGACCGGCGCAGGCTGCGTGGGGAAAGGCTGCGTGGTCAGCGGCTGGAAGTAGGGCATGGGTTCGTCCTTAGCGGATCGGGTTGTAGAGGGTGACGAGCTTGCGGCCGTCGGGGAAGGTCGCCTCGACCTGGAGGATGTCGAGCATCTCGGGCACGCCCTCCATGACGTCGGCACGCGTGAGGACTCCCTCTCCCTCGCCTTTGGTGTCGCCCTGCCGCTGTTGTAGGGGAATGCTGGCGTCGCTCATCATCTGGTCGACGGTGTGGCTGCCCGCCCGGGCTTCCTCGATGACCCAGCAGCTGATGTAGGCCACGGCCTCGGGGTAGTTCAGCTTGATGCCGCGTTCCTTGCGGTAGCTGGCGAGCATCCCGGCCACGCTCAGCAGCAGCTTTTCCTGCTCTGAGGGAATCAGGTGCATCCGTGCTCCTCGGTGGTGGTGATGGTGCCCTGGCCCCGGGCGGGTCAGGGTTCTCATGCGCCCCGGCTCGAGACAGGCCGCCAGGACGGCTCCGTCGGGACCGGGGACCGGCACATAGGTCTTGTCGGCGAAACTCCTGCAGGGTCGCGGTGCCATGAGTTCAGCGGCGCGACCGGACCGCGCCCGCACACCTCCTGGTCGAGGCCCCTCAACAGGCACCTTGCGGTGGCGTGACGGGCAATGAGGTGATCTCGTCCCACAGGAGGACGCGTGGTCTTACCGCCAGGACTCGGGTCGGGCAGGCCCGCCGCAGCCGAGGCCGGACGGGCTGGGGGGCACGACGGGCACCTGGCCGGGCCGGAAGTCCGGGGCGATGCCGGTCAGGACAGGCCGCCGGGACCGGCCGCGCCGTGCGGGTGCCCGGTCCCGCCCAGGCCACGCACGGTGAGGGAGGCAAGCGGTCGCGCCTCGTCGCTGCGTCCCGTGGCTGTGGTGGCGGGTCATGCCGGCCCTGAACCGCTCGTGGCTGCCTGCATGGCTGCGGAGTACCCCGACAGCGCCAACATCCCGGCCGGCGTGAACGCGTCCCCGGAGGCGGATGCCCCGGCAACCCGTCGAGCCGCGTGCGGACTTCATGCAAAGGTTCCCCCTGCGTTGGCGCATGCCGGACACGTCTCGGTTCACGAGACGGCGGTCAGCCGCCTGCAGCAGCCAAGCACTGCAGCACCATATAGCGGAATTTGAAACTATATGCACCGATATTGAAAATAACGTCCGCTTTTGAGCCATATGCATAAGGAATCGAGGGAGTGGCCGGGCAGGACGGCACATCTGGGCCTCGGCGGCCGACTGCGCTGGCGGGAGATGGTCGGCGAGAAGACACTCCTTCCCGAGGCCCCGGGACAGGAAGAGGACGACGAGATCACCTTCGCCGAGCACGCCGTGCCACGCGGCCGTGGGGAAGAACGGTCTTGGTCGAAGATCTTGCGGTTTCTGAGACGAGATGGCGGGAGAAGCCCATGCCCGACCGTCGGAGGAAGTTTGCGTACCGGCTTCGGAAGGTGGCGGGGCCAGCTTCCTACAGCCGTGGACGGTTGATCGGATTCGCGGCTACAGGAGTCGCGGCGGGCGATGTCGCGTACACCTCGAGGCCAGTCCCATCCCTTGTTCTTCGCAGGGAATCCCGGTTTTCAGGCCGGGCGGGAATGCGATCCTCGGCCCGGAGGCGCGAAGCGCCGGAGTTCTCTGCGCCTTTGTGGTGACGGTCAGGCTGGGCGCTTCTGG
>NZ_JBHVST010000201.1:0-8573 GCF_042885015.1 Streptomyces sp. NPDC058086
GCTGCGACGGCGCTCGGAGACGGTGTGGGTGCCGGGGGCGCTGCGGCTGGTGATGGCGGCGCTGCGGCACGTGCCGCGAGCGCTGTTCCGCCGCCTGCCGATCTAGCTCGACGGCGACTAGCGGCTGGCGATGGTCCCGCGTTCCACGTCCGCGTGGCCCGCCTGCGGTGGCACCACGGATCCGCCGAAGGCGAACTCCCGGAGCTTGCGCCACACACTGTCAGGGCCCTGTTCGTAGAGCGCGAACCCCGTGCAGGGCCACTCGGCGTCGTAGTCGGCGAGCTCCTGGAACGCGCGGTCCATCGCCGCGTCGTCGATGCCGTGCGCCACCGTGACGTGCGGGTGGTACGGGAACTGCAGTTCGCGCGCCACGGGACCGGAGGCGTCGCGGACCCGCTGCTGGAGCCAGGTGCAGGCCTCGGCGCCCTGGACGACCTTCACGAACACCACCGGTGACAGGGGCCGGAAGGTGCCGGTGCCCGACAGCCGCATCGGGAAGGGCCGCCCGCCCACGGCGACCTCGGTCAGATGCGCCTCGACGGCCGGCAGGTCGGCGGCGTGGACCTCCGTCGGCGGCAGCAGGGTGACGTGCGTGGGGATGCCACAAGCCGCGGGGTCGCCGAAGCCCGCGCGCCGCTCCTGGAGCAGGCTGCCGTAAGGCTCCGGGACCGCGATCGACACGCCGATCGTTACGGTCCCCACGTCGCCTCCTGTCGTCGTTTCCGGTTGTCGTCGTTTCCGGTGCGTTGCCGGTCGCGTCACCGGTTGCGTTGTCATTCGCGTCGCCGGGCGCGTTGTCTGGTTCGTACTCAGCCGTCCGGCTATCGACTGTAAGGCCACAGCTGTGCCGTGGGCAGGCGCAGCCGTAGTGATGTGCAGCGCTCTGCCCAGCGGTACGTGTGTGCGGTCGTACGCCTCAGTGCTTGGCGGGCAGGAAGCCCACCCGGTCGTACGCCTGCGCGAGCGTCTCCGCGGCGACGGCGCGCGCCTTCTCGGCTCCCTTGGCCAGGATCGAGTCGAGCGTCTCCGGGTCGTCCAGGTACGCCTGGGTGCGCTCCCGGAACGGCGTCACGAAGTCGACCATGACCTCGGCGAGGTCCGTCTTGAGCGCACCGTAGCCCTTGCCCGCGTACTTCTCCTCCAGTTCCGTGATACCGGTACCGGTGAGGGTCGAGTAGATGGTCAGCAGATTGCTGATACCCGGTTTGTGCTCGCTGTCATACCTGATGACGGTGTCCGTGTCGGTGACCGCGCTCTTGACCTTCTTGGCGGTGGTCTTCGGCTCGTCGAGCAGGTTGATGAGCCCCTTCGGCGTGGACGCCGACTTGCTCATCTTGATCGACGGATCCTGGAGGTCGTAGATCTTCGCCGTCTCCTTGAGGATGTACGGCTTCGGGATCGTGAAGGTCTCGCCGAAGCGGCCGTTGAAACGCTCGGCGAGGTCGCGGGTGAGCTCGACGTGCTGGCGCTGGTCCTCGCCGACCGGGACCTCGTTCGCCTGGTACAGCAGGATGTCGGCGACCTGGAGGATCGGGTACGTGAACAGGCCGACGGACGCGCGGTCCGAGCCCTGCCTGGCGGACTTGTCCTTGAACTGGGTCATGCGGGAGGCCTCGCCGAAGCCGGTGAGGCAGTTCATGATCCAGGCGAGCTGGGCGTGCTCGGGGACATGGCTCTGGACGAAGAGCGTGCAGCGGTCCGGGTCGAGACCGGCGGCGAGCAGCTGCGCGGTGGCGAGCCGGGTGTTCGCGCGCAGGTCGGCCGGGTCCTGCGGAACGGTGATCGCGTGCAGGTCGACGACCATGTAGAAGGCGTCGTGGGACTCCTGCAGAGCCACCCACTGGCGGACGGCGCCGAGGTAGTTGCCGAGGTGGAACGAGCCTGCTGTGGGCTGGATTCCGGAGAGCACGCGGGGACGTTCAGAGGCCATGTTCACCATTCTCTCAGGTGTACCCGGGAGCTCGGGAACAGGTGGGAACAGAGCTCTCCCCGGAGGGGAGACCCGGGCGGATACTCAGGCGGGTACTCAAGGTACGTACCGGGGGCGGACGGGGGACACATGGCGGGCCGGGGCAGACGGGCGAGGTCTGGGGTCGCGGTGTTCGCGGGGGTGGTGCTCGCCGTGCTGGGGGCGCACCCGGCACGGGCGTCCGCACCTGCCGCGGGGCGCGGTGCCCCGGACATGGCGCTGGTCATCGAGAGCGGCACGGGACGGACGACCGCGCTGCACTCCGGGGAGCGGGACTTCACACGGCTGTGGGACCTGCTGACTCCCACCTACATGGGGACGGAGCGGGTGCCGGACGCGTGGGCGGCGGGCGACTTCCCGCCGGTACGGGCCACCGTGATGTGGGGGCTGAGCGGGGTCGGGGGCTGGCCGCAGACCGACAGCGCGCCCGGGGGCGATGTCGCCATGGCGCGCCAGGACCAGCTGTTCCTGGCCGCGGACGGCACGCCCTGGGTACGCACGGACCCCTCGCCCGACGTGGTGGACGACGACATCCGCTGGCACCGCGCGCCGCGCTCGCTGTTCGAGCGGGTGGTGGGGCGAGGGAGGCTGATCGAGGCCGCAGCAGGCGCACCGGCCTCGAAACGGGGTGTCGGGGAGCGTGCGCGACGGGTGCTGCCCGGGCTGGGCGCGGGTCTGCTCCTCGGCGTCGGCGGCACCGTCCTCGTACGCCGCGCGGCGGCCCGGCGGGATGGCGCCGGACCGCCGCGGGAACCACGACAGGAGCTGATCGATCTGTAGGACCCGAAGGGCCTGGCCTGTAGGACCCGAAGGGCCTGGCCGGGAGTGGGTCAGCCGAGGTCGATCTCCGGGTAGAGCGGGAACGGGGCCAGCAGGTCGGTGGCGCGGTGGGAGATCTCGTCGGAGATCTTCGGGTCCAGGACGTGCTGGGCCTTGGAGGGGGCGCCCTTGGCGGTGGTGCCGGGCTCGGCGGCGGTGAGGACGCGGTCGATGAGACCGGCGATCTCGTCCATCTCGGTGATACCCAGGCCACGGGTGGTCAGCGCGGGCGTGCCGATACGGATGCCGGAGGTGTACCAGGCGCCGTTCGGGTCGGCGGGGATGGCGTTGCGGTTGGTGACGATGCCCGAGTCGAGCAGCGCGGACTCCGCCTGGCGGCCGGTGAGGCCGTAGGAGGAGGCGACGTCGATCAGGTTGAGGTGGTTGTCCGTGCCGCCGGTGACCAGGGTGGCGCCGCGCCTCATCAGGCCCTCGGCGAGGGCGCGGGCGTTGTCGACGACGGCCTGGGCGTAGTCGCGGAACTCGGGGCGGCGGGCCTCGGCGAGCGCGACGGCCTTGGCCGCCATGACGTGCGGGAGGGGGCCGCCGAGCACCATCGGGCAGCCGCGGTCGACCTGCTCGGCGAGGCTCTCGTCGCACAGGACCATGCCGCCGCGCGGGCCGCGCAGCGACTTGTGCGTGGTGGTGGTGACGATCTGGGCGTGCGGGACGGGGTCGAAGTCGCCGGTGAGGACCTTGCCCGCGACCAGACCGGCGAAGTGCGCCATGTCGACCATCAGGGTCGCGCCGACCTCGTCGGCGATCTCCCGCATGATCCGGAAGTTCACCAGGCGGGGGTAGGCGGAGTAGCCGGCGACGATGATCAGCGGCTTGAACTCACGGGCCGACGTCCGCAGCGCCTCGTAGTCGATGAGGCCGGTGGCGGGGTCGGTGCCGTAGGAACGCTGGTCGAACATCTTTCCTGAGATGTTCGGACGGAAGCCGTGGGTGAGGTGGCCGCCGGCGTCCAGGGACATGCCGAGCATGCGCTGGTTGCCGAAGGCCTGGCGCAGCTCGGCCCAGTCGGCCTCGGAGAGGTCGTTGACGTTGCGGACCCCGGCCTTCGCGAGGGCCGGGGCCTCGACGCGGGCGGCGAGGACGGCCCAGAAGGCGACCAGGTTGGCGTCGATGCCGGAGTGCGGCTGGGCGTAGGCGTGCTCGGCGCCGAAGAGCTCGCGGGCGTGCTCGGCGGCGAGGGCCTCGACGGTGTCGACGTTGCGGCAGCCGGCGTAGAAGCGGCGGCCGACGGTGCCCTCGGCGTACTTGTCGCTGAACCAGTTGCCCATGGCCAGCAGGGTGGCCGGGGAGGCGTAGTTCTCCGACGCGATCAGCTTGAGCATGTCGCGCTGGTCGGCGATTTCCTGACCGATGGCGTCGGCGACGCGGGGCTCCACGGCCCGGATCACGTCGAGGGCGCTGCGGAAGGCGGTGGACTCGGTGGAGAGGGGCTCGGGCATTGACGGCCTCCGGACGTGGCGTTCAGCGTTCACGGGTCGGCCCAGGCGCACGGCACACAGTTCATGGGGCCGCTCCCCGATGGTCGGTCCCATCCCAGCGCGCCAGTCACGGCCCCGTCGGCCAGCCTACCGGGCGCGCCGGATCGCCGGGTTCCCCCGTCCACCATGCGAGCGACGATAAGAAGAGAGCCACGAGCCCGACCCCCGTGCGGCAGCGATCCCCGCGCTGCAGGAAACGGAGATCCCGTGACCACCACCGAACGACTCATCGCCTCCGCCGACGCGCACGGCGCGCACAACTACCACCCGCTGCCGGTCGTCGTGGCGACGGCGGACGGGGCCTGGATGACGGACGTCGAGGGCCGCCGCTTCCTCGACCTGCTGGCCGGCTACTCGGCACTGAACTTCGGACACGGCAACCGGCGGCTGCTCGACGCGGCCCGGGCGCAGTTGGAGCGGGTGACGCTGACCTCGCGGGCCTTCCACCACGACCGGTTCGCCGACTTCTGCGCGCAGCTCGCGCAGCTGTGCGGCATGGAGATGGTGCTGCCGATGAACACGGGTGCGGAGGCGGTGGAGACCGCCGTGAAGACGGCCAGGAAGTGGGGGTACCGCGTCAAGGGCGTCCCCGACGGCCGGGCGAGGATCGTCGTGGCGAGCGACAACTTCCACGGCCGTACGACGACACTCATCAGCTTCTCCACGGACGCGGAGGCGCGGACGGACTTCGGGCCGTTCACGCCGGGCTTCGACATCGTGCCGTACGGGGACCTGGCCGCGCTGCGGGCGGCGGTCACCGAGGAGACGGTCGCGGTGCTGCTGGAGCCGATCCAGGGCGAGGCGGGCGTGCTGGTGCCGCCTCCCGGCTACCTCGCCGGGGTGCGGGACCTGACGCGGGAGCGGAACGTCCTCTTCGTCGCGGACGAGATCCAGTCCGGGCTGGGGCGCACGGGCCGCACCTTCGCGTGCGAGCACGAGGGCGTGGTGCCGGACGTGTATGTACTGGGCAAGGCGCTCGGGGGCGGGGTCGTGCCGGTGTCGGCGGTGGTGTCGAGCAGGGAGGTGCTCGGGGTGTTCCGGCCCGGTGAGCACGGGTCGACGTTCGGCGGGAACCCGCTGGCCTGCGCGGTGGCCCTTGAGGTGATCGCGATGCTGCGGTCGGGCGAGTACCAGCGGCGCGCCGCGGAACTGGGTGACCACCTGCACCGGGAGCTGGGGCTGCTGACGGGCACGGGCCATGTGACGGCGGTGCGCGGACGGGGGCTGTGGGCGGGCGTCGACGTCGCCCCCGAGTACGGCACGGGACGCGAGATCTCCGAGCGGCTGATGGACCGGCGTGTCCTGGTCAAGGACACCCACGGGGTCACGGTCCGGATCGCCCCGCCACTGGTCATCAGCAAGGAGGACCTGGACTGGGGGCTGGCCCAGCTGCGTGCCGTGCTCGGTGCCTGAGCGCTCCGCTGGAAGCGCCGTGATGAACCCGCGGGCCGTCCGTGGCTGGCCGCGCCCACGCGGCGGAGCCGCATGATGTCAGAGCCCCGCGCCCCCGAGGGGCGCGGGTACCGCAGCGGACTTCGCCGGAGCCGCTCAGAGGATCACGTGCGGCAAAAAACGGGCGTACTCGTCCGTGATCAGCCCGGACGACTCGCGAATGCCGAGACCGGCGGACTCCCCCTCCACCGCCCAGGCGCCCAGGACCACGTGGTTGCCGTCGAACGCGGGCAGCGGGGCCAGCTCCTGGTAGCAACAGGGCTCGTCCTCGCGTACGACGGGGGCGGCGCCCGGTGCGTGCACCGTCACCCCCGCGCCCTCGCGGCCGAGGAGCGGCTTGGCGACGTAGCCCTGGGTGGTGGCCAGCTCCCGGGGTCCGTCGAGGTAGGCGGGGAGGAGGTTGGGGTGGCCCGGGTACAGCTCCCAGAGGACGGCGAGGAGGGCCTTGTTGCTGAGGAGCATCTTCCAGGCGGGCTCGATCCACAGGGTCGTGCCCGTACCGCCGCCGTTGTCGAGGGTGTCCAGGACGTGGTCGGCGAAGCGGTCGGTGGTGAGCCACTCCCAGGGGTAGAGCTTGAAGCAGCTGCGGATGAAACGGAGCTGGTTGTCGACGAAGCGGCCGGAGAGGGGGTCCCAGCCGATCTCCTCCACCGAGATCCAGTCGGTGTCGAGGCCCGCCTGCTCCGCCGTCTCCTTCAGGTACGCGACGGTCATGAGGTCCTCGCCGAGTTCGTCGGCGGCGGAGTGCGCGAAGTAGAGGGGGCTACCCGGCGGGAGGAGGGCGGCCTGCTTCTTCCAGGCGGCGACGAGGCGTTCGTGGAGGGAGTTCCACTGGTCGGCGCCGGGGAAACGGTCCTCCATCCAGAACCACTGGGGG
The DNA here is from genome assembly GCF_042885015.1 of Streptomyces sp. NPDC058086. Classification (NCBI taxonomy): domain Bacteria; kingdom Bacillati; phylum Actinomycetota; class Actinomycetes; order Kitasatosporales; family Streptomycetaceae; genus Streptomyces; species Streptomyces sp. NPDC058086. The sequence goes on from NZ_JBHVST010000201.1 coordinate 6,614, forward strand.
CTCGCCGCCTCGACGAGGGAGGTCGGGGTGTCGGCGTTGTACTCCAGCATCTTGGCGGGGCCCGTGCCGTCGTAGCGCAAGTCGAAACGGCCGTAGACGGAGGGGAGTTCGCCGCGGCGCCGCCAGGCCTCGGTGACCGCCCGCACGATGCGCGGGTCGGTGATGCCGAGGTCGGCGAAACGGTTCTCCGTGACGATGTGCTCGGCCGCCGCCAGGCACATGCGGTGCAGTTCCTCGACGACCTCCTCCAGCGCCTCCACCTCCGGGAGCGAGAAGGCGTAGTACGCGCTCTCGTCCCAGTAGGGGCGCAGGGAGTCGTCCGGGTAGCGGGTCAGGGGGTAGATGAGGCCCTGTTGCTCGACGGTCTGCTGCCAGCCGGCGCGGGGCTCGATGGTGCGGCGTTCCATGGCGTACGGGTCCGATCGGTGCTGGGCGCGCGGCCTGCGGGTGCGGTGACGTGGTGTCGCGTCGCTCAGCCGCCGGAGCTGCCCTTGCCGCTGCCGAAGCCGCCGCGGTCGACGGAGTGGTGGCTGCCGCCGCTGGTGCTGCTGCCGGATCCCTTGCTCGCCTTGGTGAAGGAGCCGCCGTCGATCCAGCCGCTCTTCTTCTTGCCGCCGTAGTACCAGCCGCTGCTGACCGAGGACTTGGTGGTCTTGCAGTTCTTGTCGGCGACGACCTTGTAGCCCCTGGCCGAGGTGTAGCTGTCGCGGTCGACGCAGCGCTTGTCCGGCTCCGAGGAGCAGGCGGTGAGGGCCGCCGCGAGGAGTCCCATGCCGCCGAGTACGACCGTGCCCGAGCGCAGTTGCCGTCGTGTGTCCGCCATCTTCGATCCCCCGTTTGTCGTGACAGTGCGTTCTGTTGAGCGTCCTGGTGGGCGCCCTGCTGGGCGCAAGCGATCAGATTAGGGAACGGCTCTGACAGGTGGGCGGCAGCCCCCTCGTTTTCGGCGTCCCCTACAGTCACTTCGTGCTCTTTGGAATGGTGTGCGCACTTGGCGCGGCGGTCTGTTTCGGTACGGCGACGGTGTTGCAGGCGATCGCCGCGCGGGCGGCGGCCGACAGCGGCGGCTCGGGCGGGGACGCGGCGCTGCTGCTGCGGGCGCTGCGGCAGTGGCGGTATCTCGCGGGCCTCGCGCTGGACGGGCTCGGCTTCCTGCTGCAGATCGCGGCACTTCGCTCCATCCCCATCTACGCGGTCGGGGCGGCGCTGGCGGCGAGCCTCGCGGTGACGGCGGTGGTCGCGGCGCGGCTGCTGCATGTGCGGTTGAGCGGGGTGGAGTGGGCCGCGGTGGGGGTGGTGTGCGCGGGGCTGGCGATGCTCGGACTGGCGTCCGGGACGGAGGGCAGCGAGGCCGGGTCCATGACGCTGAAGTACTGGATGCTGGGGACCGCGGTGGTGGTGCTGCTGCTCGGTCTGGTGGGCGGGCGGATGTCCGGGCGGGGTCGGGCGTTGGTCCTCGGCCTCGGGGCCGGGTTCGGTTTCGGCGTCGTAGAGGTGTCGGTACGGCTGATCGACGACCTCGCGCCCGCCACCCTGCTGACCAACCCGGCGACGTACGCGCTGCTCATCGGCGGAGGCGCCGCGTTCATCCTGCTGACCTCGGCGCTGCAGCGCGGCTCGGTGACGACGGCCACGGCCGGTCTGGTCATCGGTGAGACCATCGGACCGGCCCTGGTGGGGGTGATCTGGCTGGGCGACCGCACCCGCGAGGGCCTGGCCTGGCTGGCCGTGCTGGGGTTCGTGGTGGCGGTGGCGGGCGCGTTGGCACTGGCACGGTTCGGGGAGGCGCCGGTGGAGGAGGGGTGACGGGGCGACGAGCCCGGCGTTGGGGCATCGCCCTCGAACGCCGGGCACACCGAGGCCTTTAGGTCCTGTCGTCACATTCCCGTCGTCCGCCCGGAGGGCGGGCCCTGCGGCGTCATGGGGGTCCCCCCTGCTCGAGCGGAGTCGAGAGCTTGGG
>NZ_JBHVST010000202.1:0-8561 GCF_042885015.1 Streptomyces sp. NPDC058086
GCCCGCCCCCCCCCGGCTCGCGGGGCCCGCGGGGGGGGGGCCGGGAGCGATCCAGCTCCGGGCCACCGCCCTTTCCTACGCCAGAGGAATCGCGTTGTACGCCGTATGGGAACTATTCTACGGTGTACAACATGTCCACGACTCCCCCAGGGCACCCCGAGGATCAGGCACAAGGCCACCCCCAACGCTGGCTGATCCTCGGCGTCATCTGCCTCGCCCAACTGACCGTGCTGCTCGACAACACCGTCCTGAACGTCGCGATCCCCTCCCTCACCCGGGAGCTGGGCGCGGCCACCTCCGACATCCAGTGGATGATCAACGCCTATTCGCTGGTGCAGTCCGGGCTGCTGCTCACGGCGGGCAGCGCGGCCGACCGCTACGGCCGCAAGAAGATGCTGATCACGGGGCTCGTCTTCTTCGGTATCGGCTCGGTGGTGGCCGGACTCGCCGACTCCACCGGCCAGTTGATCGCCGCACGGGCCGGAATGGGCGTCGGCGGCGCGCTCCTGCTGACCACCACGCTCGCCGTCGCCATGCAGATCTTCACCCCCGCGGAGCACCCGAAGGCCATCGGCATCTGGAGCGCCGTCAACGCCCTCGGCTTCGCGGCCGGACCGCTCCTCGGCGGCTTCGTACTGGACCACTTCTGGTGGGGCGCGATCTTCCTGATCAACCTGCCGGTGGTGGCCCTGGGCCTCGCCGCGGTGGTGGCCCTCGTACCGGAGTCGAAGGCCGCGTCTTTCCGGGGGACAGCCCCCGGACCCCCGGACCGCGGGGACCGCCCCGACCTTCTGGGAGCGCTGCTTTCCACGATCGGCATGACCGCACTCGTGTACGCGATCATCTCCGGCCCCGAACACGGCTGGACGTCGGGCCGGGTGCTGGCCACGGACGCGGTCGCCGTGCTGGTGCTGGCCGCCTTCGCGTACTGGGAGAGCCGGATCCCGTACCCCATGCTCGACCCGCACTTCTTCCGCGACCGGCGCTTCACCGGAGCCGTCGCGGGAGCCGTCCTCATCGCCTTCGGCATGGGCGGGGCCCTCTTCCTCCTCACCCAGCACCTCCAATTCGTCCTGGGATACGGCCCCCTGGAAGCCGGACTGCGTACGGCGCCGCTCGCGCTCGCGGTCGTGGCGCTGAACTTCTCCGGCCTCTCCGCGAAGTGGACGGCGAGACTCGGCACACCGGTGTCGATCGCGCTCGGCATGACGCTGATGTCGGCCGGGCTGGTGTCGATCGCCACGCTCGCCGCGCACGGGTACGGCGGCACACTGCTCGGGCTGCTGCTGATCGGCGCGGGCGCCGCCGTGGCCAACCCGGCCATGGCACACGCCATCATGAGCGCGATCCCGCCGGAGAAGGCGGGCGTGGGCGCGGGCGTCAACGGCACGCTCGCCGAGTTCGGCAACGGCCTCGGCGTGGCGGTGCTCGGGGCGATCCTCAACTCCCGGTTCGCGACGCTGATTCCGGTGGCGGCGGCCTCGCTCCCGGCGGCACTGGCCTCGGCGCGCTCGGACGAGGAGCGCGGGCGGATCACGGACGCGTTCTCGTCGGGCCTGGAGACCAGCCAACTGGTGGGCGCGGCGGCCGTCCTTCTCGGTGGACTGCTGGCCGCGGCGTTGCTACGACGTGCGGAGAGGGCAGACTCCGCGGTGGCGGTATCGGCGTAGCGCCCGCTTAGCATCAGGGTTCCGAGTGATGAGTCATGAGTGATGAGTTGCGAGTTTCGAGTTCCGAGGAAGGTGCGCCATGGTGAGGGCAGCCGACCGTGCCGAGCGTCCGGCGCGGACCAGTGTCTGGCTGGAGGGCAAGGCTCCCCGGGGCGCCGCGGCGCGCGGGGGCGGTCAGCCGTCGGGGCTCGACCGGGACCGGATCACCGAGGTCACCGTACGGTTGTTGGATGCCGAGGGCATGGCGAGGTTCTCCATGCGCCGACTGGCCGCCGAGCTGAACGTCACCGCGATGTCCGTGTACTGGTACGTCGACACCAAGGACGACCTGCTCGAACTCGCCCTCGACGCGGTCTTCGGCGAACTGGAGCTGCCCGACGCGGAGTCGGGCGAGGACTGGCGCGACCAGCTCCGCTCCCTCGCCACCGGCTACCGCGCGCTGCTGGTCCGCCACCCCTGGGTGTCCCCGTTGATCGGGACCTTCCTGAACATCGGCCCGCACTCCATGGCCTTCTCGCTCTGTGTCCAGCAGGTGATCCGCAACACCGGCCTGCCCCGGCACGGCCAGATGGGCGCGCTCTCGGCGGTCTTCCAGTTCGTGTACGGGTTCGGCACCATCGAGGGCCACTTCGTGCAGCGCTGCGCCTCGGCTGGGATGACCCAGGACGAGTACTTCCGTCAGGCCATGAGCACGATCGGCGAACAGCCACAGTTCTCCGCCAATTTCGAGAACGCCGCGGACCTCATGGAGGCCCGCGGCGGTGACACGGTCGAGGAGATGCGGGAGCGGGACTTCACGTTCGCGCTGGAGATGCTGATCGCGGGGATCGAGACGATGGTCGCCCGGGCTTAGGGCCTGCCCGCTCCTCCTCGGCTTCCTGGGTCACTCCCGGGTCATTCCTGGGGTGTGAGCCGGGCCGGGAAGCCGCCCGTCGCGACCGGGCCCCACTTCAACGGCGTGACCCGGATGATCGACTTGCCCTGCTTGAGCATGGCCTCCCGGTACTCGTCCCAGTCCGGGTGTTCGCCCGCGATGTTCCGGTAGTACTCGACGAGCGGCTCGACGGATTCGGGGGAGTCGATGACTTCGGCCGTGCCGTCGATCTGGACCCAGGGTCCGTTCCACTCGTCGCTCAGCACGATCAGGCTGACACGCTCGTCCCGCTTGGCGTTACGGGTCTTCGCGCGTTCGGGGTAGGTCGAGACGACGATCCGCCCGGCGTCGTCGACCCCGCAGGTCAGGGGGGAGCCCTGGGGGCTGCCGTCGGTACGGCGGGTGAGGAGGATGGCGCGGTGGCGGGGGCGTACGAAGTCGAGCAGTTCGTCCAGGGACACGGCGGTGTTCGTAGCGATGTTCGGTGCCATGTGAGTCAGCCTAGGCCGCCCGCCGGGAACGTGCGCTCGACTCACGCCTGTGGGAGGGACTCCCCCTGTACCGCCTGGACGTCCAGCTCCACCTTCAGCGTGGTGCCGATCGCCGAGATGCCTGCCTGGATGACCTGGTTGTAGTTCATGGCGAAGTCCTCGCGGTGGAGTTCGGCCGTCGCCCGGAAGGCGGCCCGCGTGCCGCCCCAGGGGTCCGCGCCCGTGCCCAGGTAGGCGAGGTCCAGGTCGACCGGGCGGGCGATTCCGCGCATGGTGAGTTCGCCGTGGACGGTCCAGCGGTCGGAGCCGGCCGGGGTCAGGCCGGTCGAGCGGTAGGTGATCTGCGGGTACGTCTCGACGTCGAGGAAGTCGGGGGACTTCAGGTGGCCGTCGCGCATGCCGTTGCCGGTGTCGATCGTGGCGGCGGAGATCACGGCCTCGACGCGGGACTTGGACACGTCGTCCGGGGCGATCTCGATCGTCGCCCAGAAGTCCGTGAAACGGCCGTGCACGCTGGAGATGCCCAGGTGCTGGGCGACGGCGCCGACGGAGGAGTGCGCCGGGTCGACGGTCCAGGGGCCGGGCGGCGGCAGTTCGTTGCCGCCCAGGCGGGCGAGGGTCACATTGCCGATCTCGGCCCGGCCGCTCGCCGTGACGATCGCGCTGGAGGCGGCGGGCGCGTACCCGACCGCGGTCACGATCACGGTGTACGCGCCGGGCGTGAGGACGGTCGGGTCGTGCACGGCTCCTTCGGTGTCCGCCTCGGCGCGCAGCACCTGCGCCCCGGTCATGTCGGTCACCGTGACGACCGCGTGCGACACGGCCCATCCGTCCCGCGTGCGAATCCGTGCGGTCAGTCCCATCCCGTTTTCTCCCTGCAAAGCACTAAAAATTGGTCGCAATGAGACCGGCCCGTGGGGGGCGCACCTCCGCTCAGAGTGCGCGCGTCCCCACGGGCCGGGGTTTCGACTACTCGCCGGGGTGGGCGAGGGTGATGTCGTGGTCGTCGACGCCACGGCCGGAGACCGTGAGAGCCGTCGCCACCGGGGGGTAACCCGTCGCGATGACGGTGTACTCGCCGCCGTCCAGGTCGGTGAAGGCGTACGCGCCGTCCATGCCGGTCCTGGCGGTGCCGATCACGTTGCCGGCCGCGTCGACCAGCGTGACCCGGGCGTCGCCCAGGGGACCGCCGGGGGCCCGTACGACACCCTGGAGCTGGGCGCCCGCGCTGAGCTCGACCTCGACCCGGGTGACCCCGGCGCCGCCGACCTCGACGGGGAGGGCCTGCGGGCGGTGGCCGGCCGCGTTCACCGCGATGGTCACCGGACCCGGGACCAGTTCGGCGAAGGCGAACTGGCCCTGCTCACCGGTGGTCCCGGTGGCCAGCACGTCACCGCGGACGTCGGTCACGATGACCATGGCGTCCTTGACCGGGGTACCGGTCCCGGCGGCCCGGACGAATCCGCTCAGCCCGCTCGTGCCGCTCAGCAGGATGTCGTACGCCACCGGCTCGTCGTTCACGATGATCGTCGAGGCCTGCGGCTGGAAACCGTCGGCGGAGGCGATCAGGACGTACGAGCCCGTGCCGGGCGCGTCCACCGCGTAGGAGCCGTCGGCCTGCGCGACCGACCGGCCCAGCTGCCGTCCCGCGAGCGAGATCAGCGTGACCGCGGCCTGCGGGACGGGGGCGCTCTCGGCGCCGCGGACGTGACCGCGGACCGGGATGCCGCCGGAGGCGGGCAGCGGGGCGCTCTCCCGTGTCGCGGTGGCGACGGCGGCGAGCCGCTGGGTGCCCTCGGGTCCGGCGGCGAGGCTCGTCTCGGCGACGGCCGCCCAGCTCGGGATCCTCTCGTCGGCGGCGGGTGCCTCGGCGGTGGCCGAAGCCTCCGGCGCGGTGGCCTTCGCCTCCGCGGCCTGGGCCAGCGCGCCCGAGGTCCGCAGCGGGACCTCCTTGATGAACAGGACGATGAAGAAGGCGAGCAGCGCCAGGGCGGAGCCGATCATGAAGACGTCGGCTATGCCGTGGCCGTACGCGCTCTCCAGGACCGTGCGCAGCGGGGCGGGCAGCGAGTCCATGTTCGGGATGGTGCCGGAGCCGGAACCGGACGCGGCGGCCGCGTACTTGGGGTCGATGCCGGCCAGGCCGTCCTTGACGTAGTCGGTGATCCGGGTGGACATGATCGCGCCGAGCGCGGAGACGCCGATCGCACCGCCGAGGGAGCGGAAGAACGTCACCGTGGAGCTGGCCGAGCCGAGGTCGGACGGGGCCACCTGGTTCTGCGTGGACAGCACCAGGTTCTGCATCGTCATGCCGACGCCGAGACCGAGCAGCGCCATGAAGATCGCGACGTGCCAGTAGGTCGTGTCGTAGCGGATGGTGCCCAGCAGGCCCAGGCCCGCGGTGATCAGGACGGTACCGCTGACCAGCCAGTACTTCCAGCGGCCGGTCTTGGTGATGACCTGGCCGGAGACCGTGGAGGCGATGAACAGGCCGCCGATCATCGGGATGGTCATGACGCCCGACATCGTCGGGGACTTGTCCCGGGCCAGCTGGAAGTACTGGCTGAAGAAGACGGTGCCGGTGAACATCGCGACGCCCACGAAGAGCGAGGCGAGGGAGGAAAGGGTGATGGTGCGGTTGCGGAACAGGCGCAGCGGGATGATCGGCTCGCTCGCCTTGGACTCGACGAGCACGAACAGCAGGCCGAGGACGATCGCGCCTCCGACCATCGCGTACGTCTGCCCCGACACCCAGTCGTACTTGTCACCGGCGAAGGTGACCCAGACCAGCAGCAGCGAGACCGCGGCGGAGATGAAGAACGCGCCGCCCCAGTCGACCTTCACGTCCCGCTTCACGGTGGGCAGGTGCAGGGTCTTCTGCAGCACGATCAGCGCGATGATCGCGAACGGCACGCCGACGTAGAAGCACCAGCGCCAGCCGAGCCACGACGTGTCGGTGATGACACCGCCGAGCAGCGGGCCGCCGACCGTTGCGACAGCGAAGGTCGCGCCGAGGTAGCCGGAGTAACGCCCGCGCTCACGCGGGGAGATCATCGCCGCCATGACGATCTGGGCGAGGGCGGACAGACCGCCGACGCCGACGCCCTGGACCACACGGCATGCGATGAGCATGCCGGGGTTCTGGGACAGACCGGCGGCGGCCGATCCCAGCACGTAGATGACGAGGGCTATCTGTACGAGCGCCTTCTTGCTGTACAGGTCGGAGAGCTTGCCCCACAGGGGCGTGGTCGCGGTCATGGCCAGCAGCGAGGCCGTGACGACCCAGGTGTAGGCGGACTGGCCGCCGCCCAGGTCGCCGATGATCTCGGGGAGTGCGTTGGTGACGATCGTCGACGACAGGATCGCGACGAACATGCCGAGCAGCAGGCCGGAGAGCGCCTCCATGATCTGGCGGTGTGTCATCGGAGTGCCGTCGGAGGGTCCACCTCCGTGCTTGGCGTGAGCCCGCACACCGGCTGGTGTGGTCGTTGCCATGGGCTTCCTTCTCTTGTCTTACGCGGGTGTACGGGTGGTCAGTTCGGTTGCTTCCGGCACGTAGGGCGGCCGGGGTACGGCACGGCAGTCGCCGAAGCTCTCGCGCAACCGGCCCATCAGGTGGATGAGCAGGCCGACCTCGTGGTCGGACCAGTCGCTCAGCCGGTCGGCGAACAGCCGCGAGGAGCGGCGGGAGAGTTCGGTGAGCTGCTCGCGTCCCGCGTCGGTGAGGCGCAGGATGCGGGAGCGTTTGTCGGCGGGGTCGGGGAGGCGTTCGATCCAGCCCCGGTCGGCGACGTGGGCGACGTGGCGGCTGGTCACGGACATGTCCACGGCGAGAAGCTCGGCGAGCTTGCTCATCCGCATGTCGCCGTGCCGGCCGAGGAGGGTCAGTACGGCGGCGGAGCCCGCGGGGCAGTCGTGCGGCAGGATCCGCCCGAGCTCCCGCTTCACGGCGCCGATGGCACTGAGCTGACGAGCCAATTCCTCGTACTGCGCCTGCTCGGCCATCACACCTCCCGTATTCGTTGCTTGGGGCAACCATAAATCCAGTTGGTTGCTGCAGGCAAACGATATCGCTGCCGCTGGGCTAAAAAGATGGCAAAGGCAAGTATTGGCGAACGTAAACCTGCTGGTGGGCGGTGCGCACGGCTTTGAATCCGCTGTGGGTCGGCGGAACCCCCACAGCCGGGCCCATCCCGTTCCCGGGCTCTGGCCTGCCCCACGAAGGGCTCCGCCCCGCCTCCGCGGGGACTGGACGCCTGGCCCTCGGCTCCGCCGAGGGCTGCCCCCGCACCCTCGCCTCCGCCGCCGCGGGGCCTCCATGTGCGCGAACCGTTCATCCGGAGCTTTTCGGCCGACCGCCGGTGGGGTTTGGGCGCGCAGTTGCCCGCGCCCCAGGCGGGACGCTGCCTGCCGGGGGCATCCAGCTCGCCGTCCACGCCATACGGAACCGGGGGAACCTGGGGCGAGGGGAACCCGGCGCTTGGGTAGGGGGCGTGTATTCGCTAGGGTCCTGGGCCATGGCAAACACCCAGGGCCCCGAGGGCAACTACGACCCCGCGGGTAGCACCCAGATGTTCCGCGCTTTCGTCGACGAGGGCCCCCAGGCCCGGCAGCAGCAGGCGGCCGCCCCGGCGGGCCCCCGCATCGGCCTGATCATCGGCATCGTCGTCGCCGTGGCGGTCGTGGCCGCCGTGGCGTGGCTCGCGCTGGCGTAAGGGCAACCCGCCCGCCCCGCCGGCAGGGCCGGTGGAGGCGGGTCACTTCCACTGGACGGACACGTCCCGCGTCTCGATGTGCATGCCGAGCGGCACGCGCCAGTCGTCGACGCACACCGTCCAGGTCTTCGTGCTGCCCGCTCCGGCCGCGATCGGCGCCGGCAGATCCCGCGTCGAGTCGATCGTCGCCCAGTTGATGCCGAGCGCCCCGATGATGTGCGTCCCGAGGATCACCGTGCCCGAACGCACGGCGCTGCCACCGGTGTTGCGGAAGGAGACGGTCACCTTCTCGCACCAGCGCCGGTCGGTGGGCTCCCGCGTGGGCTCGCCCACGTCGAGAACGGCGGGGCCGACGGGACCGGGAGAACTGGGGGTACCAGGGGGACTGGTACTTGCCGTGGAACCCGGGGTCGGCCGAGCGGGGGGCGCCGACGCGGTGCCCGAACCGGCGCTCGTACGGGACGAGTTGTCGTCGCCGCGGTTCGCTGCCGCACCGGGCGAAGCGGAAAGTGGGGACTGCGGGGGTGAACTTCCCTGCTGAGGAGCCCCTTTGGTGGGTTGCGTGGGTTGCGTGGGCCCGGGCAGCGGGGTCAGCGAGACGTTCCCGGTCGGGGCCACGACGGGTCCCGAATCGGCTGGCGCTCCCACCGCCACGTATCCACCGCCGCTCCCACCGTCCCCGCACGCGGCCAGTACGGCACCCAGGCAGACAACAGCCGCGCGCGGAGTGTTGGCGAGGCACACCAGGAGGTCGAATTCGGTGGGCGTGAGGTGCACGTCCTCCGAGCGCACCCGTACCCGGCGCTGTGCG
>NZ_JBHVST010000203.1:0-8529 GCF_042885015.1 Streptomyces sp. NPDC058086
CGGATCGGCACGGTCTTCGAGAAGGACGACCACGGCGCCCACTTCTGCACCGCGAGCGTGGTGCACAGCCCCGGCCGGAACATGCTGATCACCGCGGCCCACTGCGCCTTCGACGCCGACGCCGGGAAGCCGGTGGACGACCTGGTCTTCGCCCCCGACTACCGCAACGGCAACGAGCCCACCGGCCTGTGGAAGGTCAACAAAGTCGTCGTCGACGACCGCTGGGCCACATCGCAGGACGAGGACCTCGACGTCGCCTTCCTCACCGTCGGCCCGAAGGACGGCAAGAACATCCAGGACGTCCTGGGCGGCAACAGCCTCGGCACAGACCGCGGCTTCAACAACGAAGTCAAGATCACCGGCTACCCCACCAGCCGTGACACCCCGATCTCCTGCCAGAACCGCACCACGAAATTCAGCGACACCCAACTGCGCATCCAGTGCACCGGCTTCGAGGGCGGCACGAGCGGCAGCCCCTGGCTCGCCGACTACGACCCCAAGAGCCACACCAGCACCGTCATCGGCATCCTGGGCGGCCATGAAGGCGGCGGCGACGAGGACGACATCTCCTATACCGCGTACTTCGACAACGACATCGCCAAGCTCTACCAACACGCCCAGAACGAGGACGGAAACTGACCCCGGCCACCCGCGCCCCCGCACGGCCGCCCAGAGCCTGACTCCGACTGGACACTTGCTAGCGCGGCTCACCCCCGCCTGCGCGGGGAGGACGCGTTGCGGTCCCACGTGATGTGCGGGATCGCCGACTCACTCCCGCCTGCGCGGGGAGGACAAGTGCCTGACGTTCACACCCGAGGGCACCGGTGTCCCCGGGGCTGCCACTCATGCCCGATCGAGCCTGCTTGAAGGGTACGGACGTTTGACAGCGAGCCCAGGCATCCATGCCCTCGCGCCGCCCCTGACCGGACGGAGGATCTCAAAACGAGGGTCCGCAGGCGACGTTGCGGGGAAGAATGGCAGCCATGACGTACGAAGGCTCCTCCATCGACCCGGCCAGGCCCAGCATCGCCCGCGTCTACGACTACCTGCTCGGCGGCAAGGACAACTACGCCGTGGACCGTGAGATCGGCGACGTGTTCAAGCGCGACCTGCCCGGTTCGGTGGCCATCGCCTTCGCCAACCGCGCGGCCCTGACCCGGGCGGTCAGGGAGATCGCGAAGACCACCGGCATTCGGCAGTTCATCGACCTGGGCAGTGGCCTGCCGACCGCGGACAACGTCCACCAGGTCGCACAACGGCACGCCCCCGAGTCCCGGGTCGTCTACGTCGACATCGACCCCCAAGTGCTGGTCCACGGCCGCGCACTGCTGGAGAACAACGACCGGACCCGCGTCGTCGCGGTCGATGTGCGCAACCCCGAAGGCATCCACACTCACCCCGACACCCTGGAAATCATCGACTTCACTCATCCCGTCGCCGTCATCCTCAGCGCCATCCTCCACCACGTCAACGATGACGAGGACCCGGCCGGCATCGTCCGCTACTGGCGCGACCACGTCCCCTCCGGAAGCTACTTCTTCATCAGCCACTTCCGCTCCGGCAACAACCCGGAGACCGCGGAGGCCGAGAAGGTCCTCCAGCAGACGTTCGGCCGCGGCCGGTGGCGCACCGACGCGGAGATCGCCTCCCTGCTGGACGGCCTGGAGATCCTCGACCCCGGGATCGTCCCCGCGTCCCTGTGGCGTCCCGACGAGAGCGACAACCCATGGAACAGCGGCGAACGAGAGCTCACGGTCTGGGAACACCTCATCGCCGCCGGACTGGCCCGGAAAGCCTAGTGCTTTGGCCGGGATGGTTGACCGGGTTGCTAGTCGCGGCCGGGATTGGCGAGCCGGTTGGATGTGGTGACACATTCGATCCGGCAAGGTGGGGGTCGGTGGCAGAGCCCGTTCGCGTGCGCAGACTGACCGACCAGGAGGGGCAGCGGCTGCAGCAGCTCGTGCGCCGGGGCAGCACCCACGCTCACCCCCGCCTGCGCGGGGGTGAGCTTGACTCTGTCGGGGATCTTGGTGCCGCCGGGGTCAGCTGCCCAGGGTTCGCCAGGACTTCGGCCGGGGTATCTCGCGCTGGTCGAGGTAGTTCTGGAAGGCAGTCGGTCGGCGGGGCGTGGGGGCTTCTTCGGTCGGTGGCAGTCCGCTGAGGCGCTCGATGTTGACGGCGATGGCCGTCAGGACGTGCTGGATGTGGGCCTTTCCCTGTCCTCGGTAGCGGCAGCGTCGCATGCCATATCCGTGGGCGAACTCGTCCTGATGTGGCCATGCCATGACGGTAGGTGGATCCTGGGTTCGTTGCGCGCGCCCGTCAGCCGTGCTTGGCTCGCCCGATGAACTTTCTGTTGACGGCGAGTGGCCTGCGCAACGAGACACTGCGGGATGCACTGCGGGACATGCTGGGAAAGCCGTTCGGGTCGGCGAACGTCGTGTACGTTCCCACGGCATCAGTCGCCGAGCCCGGAGACCACGGGTGGTTCGTCGCGGACATGAACCGACTGCACGGCCTCGGCTGGCGGGAGTTCGACGTCCTGGAACTGAACGGCCTGCCCCGGCAGATGGTGCTCGACCGGCTGCTCCACGCCGACGTCATCTATGTCGAGGGCGGCAGTCACTACCACCTCGCGCGCAGCATCACCGGCAACGACCTGGCCGACGGCTTCCTGGAGGCGCTGGAGAACCGGGTCTATGTGGGGATGAGCGCCGGATCAATGATCTTCAGCCGGAATCTCACCGAGCACTCCGCCGACGTCATCGGGGACGCGACGGACCTCCACGTGCTCGGCGCGACGACCGTGGAGCCGCCGTTCGGCCTCTTCGACTGGTATCTCAAGCCCCACCTGTACTCGCCGGATTTCCCCGAGCGGGACGACGCCTGGGCTGATCACATTGCCTCGCGGGCGGACTTCCCGATCTACTTCATCGACGACGAGACGGCCGTTCGCGTCAGGGACGGCAAGGTGGATGTCATTTCTGAAGGCCGGTGGCGGTTCCATCCGTGACTCAACGAGTGGTGGGGAGCCCGCGTCACGGGCCTGCCACCCGAGGCGTACCAGTGCTCCTTCGGCATGCGTTGACGTCCCCCTCGGGCCGAGCCGGGGCTCGGCCCGAGGGGGACGCCGACCTCAGAGGACGAACACGCTCCGGCTGCCGTTCGGGTGGTATGTCTCACCGGGATAGATCAACCAGGTGACCTGTCCGGTGCAGTTAGGCCCGGAGTGCACCTCGGCGACCGCGTCCGTGTCGTTGGTCACCACGGCCGGCACGAAGTCCCCGATGGGGAAGCAGCCGCTCGGATCTAGATGGGCCACGCCGTCGATGATCAGTACTCCGTCAGCCGCGTACGCGGAATTCGAGACCCCCAGCACGAGTGTCGCGGCCGCCGCGCACGCGCCGAGCGCCGTCATCATGCGTCGCACCATGCAGCTACCTCTTCCTTCACCACAGGCCGCGCTTACCACGACCCGCTTTCGCGACTAAACGTATGTGATCGGCTACATTGCGTCACAAGGCGCACGGAGGTGAAGATCCGCCCGCCAGTGCGCCCCACACCTGCTCGACATGCGATCTTCGTACCCAGGTGGGCGGGGCTGAGCCCCAGCACATGGACCGTCCGCTCCGCGGTGAGGCGGCCGTCCCACTGCAGCGCGGCCACCAGCCGCTGATCCATGGTTCAGTACGGAATGCTCACTGGCTGAGGCATTTCGGGCTGTCCCGGGCTCCTGAAGATCGCCGTCGCCACGCGACGGGCCGCCACGCCGAGGAGCGTTTCGACTTCGGTCTGTGAGAGTGCGAGGTCACCCGGGAAGGGCTTGGCCGAGACGGCTTTGACGTCGTTTCAGGGCCGGATCTGATCATCGTCTGGGGGCTAGGGTGAAGTCCTTCCCACGACTCCGGAGGTGCCCTCCCGGTGACGGATTCCTTTGTTCACCTGCACAATCACACCGAATATTCGATGCTCGACGGCGCGCAGAAGCTCAAGCCGATGTTCGCCGAGGTCGAGCGTCAGGGCATGCCGGCCGTCGCCATGAGCGACCACGGAAACATGTTCGGTGCGTACGAGTTCCATCAGGTGTCCAGGGGTGTTGAGGGCGTCAAGCCGATCATCGGGCTCGAGGCCTACGTCGCGCCGTCTTCGCGTCGGAACCGCAAGCAGGAGTTCTGGGGTCCGGGCGGCCAGCGGGCCATGTCGGACGACGGTGAGGGCTCGAAGGACGTGTCCGGCGGTGGCCGGTTCACGCATATGACGATGTGGGCGCGGAACGTCCAGGGTCTGAAGAACCTCTTCTATCTGTCGACCGAGGCCAGTTACACCGGTCAGTTTCCCGCGGGCAAGCCGCGGATGGACATGGAGCTGATCAGCGAGCACGCGGGCGGCATCATTGCCACGACGGGCTGTCCGTCCGGGGCGGTCCAGACGCGGCTGCGGCTGAACCAGTACGGCGAGGCCCGTGAAGTCGCTGCCGCCTACCAGGACATCTTCGGCAAGGAGAGTTACTTCCTGGAGTTGATGGACCATGGGCTGTCCATCGAGAAGGACGTCCGCGACGGGCTGTTGCGGCTGGCCAAGGATCTGAACATTCCGCTGCTGGCCACGAACGACGCGCACTATGTGCACGAGGAGCAGGCCGATGCGCATGACAACCTGCTGTGCATCGGGGTGGGCAAGAACAAGGACGACCCGAAGCGGTTCCGGTTCCAGGGCAGCGGCTATTACCTCAAGACCGCCGCCGAGATGCGGGAGCTGTTTGCGGAGCTGCCGGAGGCCTGCAGCAACACCCTTCTGATCGCCGAGCGCATCGAGTCCTACGACTCCGTCTTCGAGAACGTCGACGAGATGCCGCAGTACCCGGACGTGCCGGAGGGGGAGACGCAGGAGTCCTGGCTGCGCAAGGAATGCCTCAAGGGCCTGGCCATGCGCTACGGCGACCCGGTCCCGGCCGAGGTCATGGAGCGCTTCGAGACCGAGATGACGGTCATCGGCCCCATGGGCTTCTCCTCCTACTTCCTCGTGGTCGCCGACATCTGCCGCCACGCCCGCGACAACAAAATCCCGGTCGGGCCCGGCCGCGGGTCGGCCACCGGCTCGATCGTCGCGTACGCGACCCGCATCACCGAGCTGTGCCCGCTCGAGCACGGCCTGCTCTTCGAACGCTTTTTGAACCCGGAGCGCATCAACCCGCCGGATGTCGACCTCGACTTCGACGACCGCCAGCGCGATGGCATGGTCCGCTACGTCACCGAGAAGTACGGCGACGAGTACACCGCCATGGTCAACACCTTCGGCAAGATCAAAGCCAAGAACGCGATCAAGGACTCGTCCCGCATCCTCGGCTACCCCTTCCAGCACGGCGAGCGCATCACCAAGGCGCTCCCGCCGGACATCATGGGCAAGTCGATCCCGCTGGACGGCATCTTCGACTCCGCGCACCCGCGCTACGGCGAGGCCGGTGAAATCCGGACGATGTACGAGAACGAGCCGGAGGTGAAGAGGGTCATCGACACCGCCAGGGGTGTCGAAGGCCTGACCCGCGGCACCGGTGTGCACGCGGCCGCGGTCATCCTGTCCAAGACGAAGCTGACCGAGCGCATCCCGCTGCACATGCGCGCCAAGGACGGCGTCAAGATCACCGGCTTTGACTACCCCAGCTGCGAAAACATGGGGCTGGTCAAGATGGACTTCCTGGGCCTGCGCAACCTGGGCGTGATCGACCACGCGCTGACGAACATCCGGGAGAACCGCGGCGTCAAGCTGGCCACCGTCGACCCGGGCAACGGCGACACCAGCGTCACCGTGATCCCGCTGGACGACAAGAAGACCTTCGAGCTTCTGGGCCGCGGCGACACGTTCGGCGTGTTCCAGCTCGACGGCGGCGGCATGCGCGCGCTGCTGAAACTGATGGAGCCCTCCCGCTTCGAAGACATCGCGGCCGCCCTCGCCCTGTACCGGCCCGGCCCGATGGCCGCCAACGCGCACACCAACTACGCGCTGCGGCAGAACGGTAAGCAGGACCCGGACCCGATCCACCCCGAGCTGAAGGAAGTCCTGGACCCGATCCTGGGCTCTACCCACCACCTGCTCATCTTCCAAGAGCAGATCATGGCCATCGCCCGGACCCTTGCCGGCTACACGCTCGGTGGCGCCGACATGCTGCGCCGCGCGATGGGCAAGAAGAAGCCCGAGGTGCTGGCCGCCGAGTGGCAGAAGTTCCACGACGGCATGGCCGACAACGACTACTCGGAAGAGTCCATCAAGGCGATCTGGGACGTCATGCTCCCGTTCTCCGGCTACGCGTTCAACAAGTCCCACACCGCGGGCTACGGACTCGTCTCCTACTGGACCGCCTACCTCAAGGCCAACTACCCGGCCGAGTACATGGCGGCCCTGCTCACCTCTGTCGGTGACGACAAGGACAAGGCCGGCATCTACCTCGCCGATGCCCGCAAGCTCGGTGTCACCGTCCTCGCGCCGGATGTGAACGAGTCGCTCGCCGAGTTCGCGGCCGTGGGCGACGACGTCCGCTTCGGACTGCTGTCGGTGCGCAACGTGGGCGACAACGTCATCGAATCGATCATCGCGTCCCGCAAGTCCAAGGGGAAGTTCACTTCGTTCTCCGACTTCCTCGACAAGGTCGACCTGCCCGCGCTGAACAAGCGGGCCGTGGAATCCCTCATCAGAGCCGGCGCCTTCGACTCCCTCGGACACACCCGCAAGGGACTGTCCGCCGCCCACGAGAGCGCCATCGACGCAGTCGTCCCGCTCAAGAAGGCAGCCGCCTACGGACAGGACGATCTCTTCGCCGGCCTCGGCGATGCGGCCAGCGACGACAGCTTCAGCCTGGACGTGCCGGTCAGCGACGACGAATGGCCCCGCAAGCAACTGCTGTCCATCGAACGCGAGATGCTCGGCATGTACGTCTCCGCACACCCGCTGGACGGCACCGAGCACATCCTGTCCACCAACCGCGACACCACCATCGTGGACCTGCTGGCCTCAGGGCGCACCGAAGGCGTGGTCCGCCTCTCCGGCCTGATCACCAGCGTCCAGCCCAAGATGACCAAACAAGGCAACGCCTGGGCCATCGTCAACCTCGCCGACCGTGACGGAACGATCGAGGTCCTCTTCTTCCCCGCCACCTACCAGATGGTCGCCGCCGCCCTGGTGGAGGACAGCGTCATCACCGTGCAAGGCCGCCTCAACGACCGCGACGGCGCCATCAGCATCTTCGGGCAGGAACTGCAGGTCCTCGACGTGACCTCCGCCGAGCGCGACGGCGCAGCCCCCGTCCAGCTTCGGCTGCCCTATCACCGCATCAACGAGCTGTGCATCAACGAACTCAAACGCATCATGGGTGCCCACCCCGGCCAGAATCCCGTTCAACTCGCGGTGCGCGGCCCGCAGAAGACCATCGTCTACCAGCTTCCCTCGCTGGTGAACGCCGCTACCATCGCCTCAGACATCAAGGGATCCTTTGGCCCGGAGGCGTGGCAAGGGGTGGCGTGAGCGAGGCAGCCAGCACAGGCGAGCCGCACGACTTAGAAGAGATCGTCCTCAACGTCGCAGTGACACCACCTTGCCCCAGCTGCAGCCGGCCGACGATACTGCTGACCCGCTATCCCCACAGCTGGCGCAACAACAAGGGCGGCACCGTCCGCGGCTTCAAAGAAGCCGTGCTGTGCCGAGTCTGCGACCGCGATGACTCCGCCGCCGCACCGCTGGTCGCCCTCTATGAAGAGGACGGTTCCTTCCCTGCCGACAAACTCGATGTCTTCGGGCCACTCGCCGAGATGTGGGTCGAAAACCGCCGGAACACCACCGTCGACGAGAGACTCCTCAACGAACAGGAACGGCTCTGGCGAAACGGCGAACTCTAAAGGCGCGCTCGCTGACCGGCAGCTTGACCCGTGAGGCGAGAAGTGACCGGCAGGCCTCTCGTGTCTACGGCCAGATGGCGTTTGCGGCCCGTCGCCTTCTTACCCGCGTCGTATCCCGACGTCGACCTGGGGACGGTGGCGTCGGGCTTGACGGTCTGGGAGTCGACCACCACGGTCACCGACCGAGGGTTCTTGCCTTCCCGCAGCGTCACTTGCTCGTGCAGCTCCTACGAGACGGTCCCCTGACCCTGGAGCTTCAGGTCTCTTCCAGCTCGGCCTCGGCAGACGGCCGATGGCGACGCTGTAGACCCGTACGCGGGACCAAGCGGTTCCGGGATGATCCGTTCCGGCCCGCTGCTGTTCTGCCGTTCATGCTGCTCGGTGCGTGATGGCAGAGGCAGCCGGTGGGAGCGGCGGTTCCCTGCATGGCGGCGAAGGGCGGCACCTGGCCGTCGACATGCGCGGCATGGCCCTGCCCTCGCCGTCACTCCGCCGCCAATGGCCTCGCGCGGCCGCGGGGCTGCACCGAGTAGTGGTACGGGCACGGCCTAGGACGTGTTTGAGATGTTGATCAAGGTCGTGAAACGATCTTCAGATGTCTCGTGGCGATCTGACGGATGCGCAGTGGGAGCGGCTGGAAGCG
>NZ_JBHVST010000204.1:0-8469 GCF_042885015.1 Streptomyces sp. NPDC058086
CCCTCGTACTGGACGTACTTGGGTCTGTGCCCGGTGCGGCGAGAGTGCGTGCATGGCGTCGCGGGGCAGACGGGAATTTGACGACAGGGCCTAGGAGCCCTGCGCGGCGGCGCGCCGCTGCCGTTTGCCGAGTGGGGCCTGGGACAGGTCCTCGGCCTTCGACCTGAGGTTCTTGTATCCGTAGCCGCGCTCGGTCAGCCACGCCTCCGCGGCGGCCTCGGCGCGCTCGGTCGCCTCCAGGATGTCCTCCTCCGCCTCTCCCGAGTCCAGGAACCGGAAGGTGAAGGCGGGCCGGGCAGCGAGGTCGTAGCTGAGGTGGCCCTCGGGGGTGAAGGCGGCGTGCAGTACGTCGTGCTCGGACGCGCGGGCCAGGAGCTCGGCGCGTTGCTCCGCGCCGAGCCCGTCGAAGACGCCGCGGACGGTGACGCGGAAGGTACGTGTGCTCATCCGGCGACCCTAACCAGCGGGTTCGGTGGGGCACCACCGCGTTTTCCGCGAGGCGGCCCTCAGCCGAACATCACGCTGTGCGCAATGGACTCGGCGAAAGCGCGCCTCTCGCCGGGTACCGGCCTGGTCACTCGTCACCGCCGCTTCGGCGCGGAGGTCACGTGGCGTCGTGGAAGACCAGGCCCAATGTATGACGCCGCCCGGAACGGACGGTGCTCACGCCGTGCCGCATCGGTCCGGTCGACCAGCCGCGCCGGGACGCGACGGGCCGGTCGCGGGTGGTGAAGATCAGCCCGTGCCCCTGCGGGAGGGTCGTGGACGATCCCCGCGACTGCGCCCGGGGCCGCTGCTCGGTCATGATGAACTCGCCGCCGGTGAAGTCGACTCCGGGGGCGTCGAGGCCGATGACGACCTGGAGCGGAAACACCATCGCGCCGAACACATCGCGGTGCAGCGCGTTCCAGTCGCCGGGCCCGTAACGCAGCAGGATCTGAGCGGACTTGGCCTGCCCGGCCGCGTGGCACATCGCCACCCACTTCTCCAGGTCCTCGGGCCAGGGAGCGGGCTGCCGGAGCTTGTCGGCCCAGTCCCGGGCGACGGGCAGCAGCCGCGGATAGAACGCCTCGCGCAACTCCCGTACTACGTCCGGTAGTTCGTGGGTGAGGTAGCGGTACTGGCCGGAACCGAAGCGATGGCGGGCCATGTCGACGGTGGTGCGGAAGCGGTCGGTCTCGTCGTAGAGCGCCCTGATCCCGTGGCATGCGTCGGCGGTCAGCAGCTGAGCGGTCAGCGCGTGTCCGTGCTCGTTCAGCTCGTCGGTCAGTGTGGTCCAGTCGTCGGCCGCGACGCGGTCGGCGACCGGACCCGTCAGATGGGTGGTGTCGAGCGTGTTCATGATGGCGACGATCCTCAGGTGGCCGGGCGTGCGTGCTCCAGGTCCAGGAGCTGCTGCTTGCGCTCCAGACCGGCGGCGTACCCCGTGAGGGAGCCACTGGCGCCGATCACGCGATGGCAGGGGCGCACGAGCAGCAGCGGGTTCGCGCCGATCGCCGTGCCCACGGCGCGCACGGCGGCCCGCGACGCGCCGATCCGAGCGGCGATCTCTCCGTAGCTGACGGTAGTGCCGTACGGGACGGTCTCCACCGCCTTCCACACCCGCTGCTGGAAGTCGCTGCCCGCGCCGCTCACATATTCGATGTCGAAGTTGGTCAGCACCCCGTCGAAGTACGCGCGCAGCTGCGAGACGATCTCGGCGAACGCCTTCTCGTCCCTGGTCCAGCCGTCCTGGACGACGGCGCCGGACTTCTGGCCGGGCATGGACAGCGAGACCAGCGCCGTGCCGCCCTTCGCGGTGACCGACTCCTCGCCCACCAGCAGCAGCTCGCCCAGAGGGCTGTCGATCGTTGTGTACACCGGCATCGGTCGTGTCCTTTCGAAGTGTGTCTCCGCTGTCCACTCTGCGCCATGGCCGCCACCACGGCTGGCGGAAATCGGACGCGGCGCACGGAAACGACGGCGCACGGAAACGACGGCGCACGGAACGACGGCGCACGGAATGAAGGCGCACGGAATGAAGGCGCACGGGTCCGGCGCACGGGTCCGGCGCACGCGAACGAAGAGGACCCGTGGACCGTTCACGCACGGTCCACGGGTCCTGTCGCTCAGCTCGTCCCCCGGGCGGGGATCAGTGTCAGTGCCGTACGAGCCGTACGGACAGCCCGTCCACCGAGTACACGGGCACGGCCCGGTATCCGTCCGCCTCGACCGTGATCCGGGCGAACTGCCCTCGCAGCGACGACGTCCGGAGCACCGGGACGCTGGTGCCGGGGACCGGCGGGCGGTCGGCGTCCAGCCGCAGCGTGAGCGAGCTGTCCCGGCTCAGCACCACCCGTCGCTCCACCGTCAGTGCGGGCACGCGGCCCGCACGCAGCGTCGCCTCCAGGCTCGCGCCCGACGCCTGCGTGTAGCTGCCGCGCACGCGTACGGACGACGCCGCACTCACCCGCAGGGTCCCGCCGTCCACCCGCACGTCGCCGCAGCCCAGCGCATCCGACGAACCGGCCGTCAGTACGCCCTCCTCCAGCACGGTGCCGCCCGTGTGGGCGTTGTGGCCCGTCAGGGTCAGCGCACCGGTGCCGCGCTTGACCAGCCGGCCGCACCCGGAGATGTCGTTGCGCCAGGTGTCGGCCGCGCTGAAGCCCCCGTCGGCGGCGTTCATCGTCACGTTCACGTCGGACTCGAAGGCCCCGTACCCGTCCGCGGCCGCGAACAGGTTCAGCCGGCCCCACTGCTCGAAGCCGTCGAGCAGCACGTACCCGGAAGGCAGGGCGGTCGTGCGGAGCACCTCGCGGCGCTGGGCGGCGTCGAGGTAGGGCAGCCGCGTCTCCAGCAGGACCTCGGCACCCTTGGGCACGGTCATGCCCTCGGAGCGGCCGTGCCGGGTGAGGACGTAGGTCAGCCGGGGCGTGAGCGCGCGGGCGTTGGCGGCCCGGTCGGCGTACGGGTCGGTGGCGACGTCCGCCGAGTGCGCGTAGGCGTACAGGGTGTCCGCCGTCGAGCCGGTCTGCTGCTGGAAGTACGCGGCGGCCTGGGCGCGCGCCGCGGCCTTGAGGGCGGCGTTGGCAGGGTCGGCCAGCGTGGCGGCGGCCAGGGCCGTGGCCATGATCCGGCCGCCGATGACGTCGACGGTGGAATGCATGCCCGACATGATCCGGGTGTGGCTGAGCTCGTAGGCGCGCGCCACCAGCTCCTGGAAGCGCTCGGGCACCGCGTACGCGTACGCGAGCCCCGCCAGGTGGAAGGCGTTGGTGTGGCCGCTGGGGAAGCCGCCGTCGTCGACCGCGGTCGTGCCGCGCTGCCACAGCAGCTGCGGGGCGACGATCACGTCGGAGTCGTAGACCGGGAAGCCGAGCGTGTCGACCTTGCCCGTGTCGACGACCTCGCTGTTCTCGTTCATGCGCCACGGACGCGGGTACTGGAAGGCGTACTTGCCAGGGTTGCCGGAGGCGTACGGGCCGCGCACCGTGTCCACCAGCTCGGCGACCTTGCCGAGTGCCGAGTCGTGCGAACCGGCGCCCTGCGCGGAGCCCGCCGGAGCGTCGGCCGGCACGGCGTCGTTGATCTTGCCGGAAGGAGTGCCGTCAGGAGCGCTGGTGATGGAGGTGACCGCCTTGGCGCCCGCCCTGTACAGGGCGGCCAGCGGGCCCAGGCCGGCGATCATCGCGTAACTCTGGTGCTGCCGGTCGTAGATGAACGCCTCCTTCGCCTGCGCGTCGGTGCGGGCGTGCGTGATGCGGGCGCAGTAACGCATGTTGGCGCGCAGCACCTCGGGCATGAGCGGCGTGCCCGTGTTCCAGGCACCACCGGTCTTCCACACCTCGCTCATGCCACCGAGGATCCGGACCACCGCGTTGGTCTCGGGCGTCAGGTTGGTGAGGATGTTGGTGGTGTAGTCGTCCACGAAGGCGGCGGGGCCCGTCGCGGCCTTCGCGTCCGCGGCGGCGAGCCAGGTGACGACGGTCGGAGCGGCCAGCAGTCCCGCCGAAGCGCCGAGCGAGTTCCGCAGGAACACCCGTCGGTTCAGGGCGCGTTCACGGACGGGGACCGAGGGGACGGACTGCTGCCCGGCTGGTGACGGCATGGATGTGCCTCTCCTGAGTGGAATGGGGTCCTCCGACAGCCGGGTGAAGTCGTGAAGCGACTGTGCCCCTGTGGTGAGGACGAGTCATACGAGCGAAGATCTACGGCTGATTCATGTCACGCTTGCGAAGCGCGGGGGGCGGCGAAGTGTCGTACGGACGAATGCGCCGACCCTGTGCGCCCGCTGTACGGGCGAACGCGCCTCCGGCGCACGCTACTTGTCCGGCGCTGACACCGCGGCAACGCGCGCTGCCCCGCGAGGTGTCGGTCGCCCGCGAGCAACGCGCCACCTCGTCCCCTCATATGAGGGCATGCGCCAACGCCACGGCCCCCTCGACCGGCGCCGCCCGCAGCGGCCTGGGCCGTGCCCCGGGTACGGACTCGGTGAGTGATGTCGTGAAGGAGGTGTACAGGGCGGGTTGGGAGAGCACGGTGCTGCCGGCGACCACCACGTCGTCGACGGCGACTCCGCGCTCGGCGAGCCGCACGACGAGCGCGGCGAGGGACCGGCCCCCGTCCGCGATCACCGACCGCGCGATCCGGGAACCCCGCTCCGCGGCCGCGAACACGACGGGCGCGTGCCGACCCCACTCGGCCGACACATCCGTGGCGCTCTCCAACGCGGCGCCCAGGGCGGGCACCTCACTCACCCCGAACGCGGCGATGAGCCCCTGGGCGAGTTCGTCCGGGGCTTCACCACGGTCGTGCGCCGCCCACACGGCGCGCGCCGCTTCCCGTACGAGACCGGCGGAGCCGCCCTCGTCACCGAGCGCCGCACCCCAGCCGCCGACCTGTACGGCGCTGCCGTCGGCCAGTCGCCCCACCGCCACCGAACCGGTGCCGGCCACCAGACCGACACCCTTGTCCAGCCCCGCGGCGGGAACGAGGAGTTCGGCGTCGCCCACCACCATGACGGGTATGTCGAGGACCTCTCGCAGCGCGGCGGCGATGCCGGCGCACTGGCGGGGGGTCTCACAGGCGTGCCCGCCGACGGCCAGTGCTGCTGGGCGGGTGTCGACGGGCAGGGCCTCGTGGACCAGTGCCGTCAGCCAGCGGGCGGCGGCGGACGGTTCGTGCGGCCGCCAGCCGCTGCTCGGCCGGACGTGATCGGCGACCGGTTCCGCGCCGACGAGGGCGCGGAGATGGGTCTTGGTGCC
Source organism: Streptomyces sp. NPDC058086 (assembly GCF_042885015.1). Taxonomy (NCBI): domain Bacteria; kingdom Bacillati; phylum Actinomycetota; class Actinomycetes; order Kitasatosporales; family Streptomycetaceae; genus Streptomyces; species Streptomyces sp. NPDC058086. The sequence continues at coordinate 5,244 of NZ_JBHVST010000204.1, forward strand.
ACCCACGTCGATACCGACCACGAGCGGGGAAGAAGGAGTGTCCTGCACGGATCCTCTTTCGTCGTCTGGGCGAAGAGCGCCGAAGCACATGGCACTGTGCTGAGACGGCGGGCGAACCGTGTCTGGTCGAACAGGAGTTGAGCGAGTCGGGAAGCCCCGGGACGGGCTTCTTACGGAGCACGGCAGGCGAGTACCGGACTTCGTTAGGAAGTTAACTAACCAAGTACAGTGCGTCAAGAGTTGTCGCGCAGTCGATCAACGGGACGCCGCCGGAGGGCGGGACCGCGCGGCACGAGGGCATCGCATCGCCGCATTCCGTCACCCGGGGAGCGCGGCCCCTGACCCATGGGGGAACTGTGGAACACGTCGTGACTGAAGCCCCCCGCCTCACCGAGAGCGCCAGCGCGGTGTTCGCCGTCCTGGCCCAGGCCGGCAGCGCCACCCGGCCGCAGCTGGCGAGCCTCGCGGGGCTGTCCAAGCCGACGGTCTCCGCCGCCGTCGCGGAACTGGAGAGCGCCCGGCTGGCCACCCACTCCGGCACCGCGTCCAGCGGCACCGGCCGCTCCGCGGCCGTATACGGCCTGGGGCCCGCCTCCGGCTCGGTCCTCGCCGTCGACCTGGGCCCGGCCCGCACCCGGGTGCGCGGCTGCGCCCTGGACGGCACCCTGCTCGCCGAGGCGGCCACCCCGCGGGCCCGGGCCGCCGACGCCGTCCGCGAGGCGCTGGCCGCGCTGCCCGCCGGCGCCCCGCTGCGGGCCATCGTGGTCGCCGTCGGTGACGTCACCGAGACCGACCGTGCGGGCACCGGCATGCGCCCGGCGACCGCCAAGGCCGGGCCCGTCTTCGACGCCGTGTCCGTCGCGCTGCCGCCGGGCGTGCCCGTCCACCTGGAGAACAACGTCAACTGCGCGGCCCTCGCCGAACTGCAGGAGGGCGCCGCGCGGGGCCGTCGTACCTTCGGCTATCTGCGGATCGGCGTCGGTATCGGTCTCGGCATCGTCATCGGCGGCCAGGTGCTGCGCGGCGCCAACGGCGCGGCCGGTGAGCTGGCCCGGCTGCCGTATCCCTGGGACGACGACCGGGAGCCGCGTCAGGAGGCTCTGGAGGCCTATGTCGGCTCGCACGCCCTGCTGCGCCGGGCCGCCCGGGCCTGGCGGGCCGGTGACGGCCCGCGCCCCCGTACCGCCGAGCGGCTCTTCGCGCTGGCCGCCGCGGGCCGGGAACCCGCCCGTGGGCTCGTCGCCCGGCACGCCGTCGACGTGGGCCGGCTGGCCGCCGCCGTGACCGCCGTACTGGACCCTGGGCTGATCGTGCTGGGCGGCAGCACGGGCGCCGATCCGCAGCTCCTGCCGGGGGTGCGGGCGGAACTGGGCCGGCTCAGCTGGCCCACCGAGGTGGTCAGCAGCCAGATCGGGGATCTCGGTACCGTCGTGGGTGCCGCCCGGCTCGCCGTGGCCAAGGGAGTCCGAAACGTGACCGAAGGCGCGCAGGCGAAGGATTGACGGCTTCCTTATCGGTCTGCCAATGTCCGGACAAGCGCTTTCTAAGTCGGCCGGGACGTCGGCTTGGGGTGAGCGTCCCGGCCGTACGCAGACGTACGGCAGCCCGGCGAGGGCGTGCTCGCGGGCGGCGGCCGTCGAGGCCGGGGACCCCACCCGTCAAGGCGACACGGCCGGGCGAGGCCGTGCCCCCGGAAAGCGAAATCTCCCGCGAAATGCACCCGTGCCGCCTCGGCTGGCGCCGTGCTTCTTCCGCTACGACGAAAAGGGATTGAAGATGACCAGTGTGGGTGTGCGGCGCTCTCGCCGACTCGGCCGCGGCGGCATGCGCCGTCTGGCTCCTCTCGCTGCCGTGGCCACGGCAGGAGCCCTGCTGCTCTCCGCCTGCGGGTCGGGGTCCGGCTCGGGCGGGACCTCCAAGTCGCTGACGTTCTGGATCTCCACGGTTCCGGGGCAGGACGCGGGCTGGAAGAAGCTGGTGGCGCAGTACAAGAAGGAAACCGGCGTCAACGTCAAGCTCGTCAACATCCCCTACGACGGCTATCCGACGAAGCTGCACAACGCCGCGCAGGCGAACTCCCTGCCGGATGTTGCCGACGTGCCAGCCCTTGACCCGATCTGGTCGAGCAAGCTGATCGACCTCAGCTCCATCGCCAAGAACAAGACGAACAACATCAACGCCAACTTCCTCGCCAAGGACTCGTCCGGGAAGGTGCTGTCCATCCCCTCGGACGTCACCGCGTCCGGCCTGTACATCAACGAGACGCTGTTCAAGAAGGCCGGCGTCGCCGTCCCGGCCTCGCCCCAGAACACCTGGACCTGGACCGACTTCATCAAGGCGGCGAACAAGGTCCGGGAGAAGACCGGCGCCAAGTACTCCCTCACGTTCGACCAGTCGCCGTCCCGGCTGCGCGCCATGGTGTACGAGATGGGCGGGCAGTACGTCCACGCGGACTCCTCCGGCAAGTTCTCGGTGGACGCCGCGACCAAGAAGGCCGTGAAGTACTTCGTCGGACTCAACGACGACAAGACCATGCCGAAGTCGGTGTGGACCAGCGGCGCCGACCCGTCGGCCATGTTCCAGAGCGGTGACGTGGTCGCCTACTGGTCCGGCGTGTGGCAGGTGCCCGCCTTCGCGACGAGCATCAAGAAGTTCGACTGGGCGAGCGTCCCGACTCCCGCCGAGCCGGTGCAGGCCAGCGACGTCAACAGCGGCGGCATGATGGTGGGCTTCAACAACAACGGCGCCGCGGCCACCGCCGCGCAGAAGTTCCTGTCCTGGGTGTACGAGCCGGACCACTACCGCGAGCTGTGCGAGGCGTCCGGGTTCCTGCCCGTCGAGAGCGGTCTGAACCCGAAGTACCCCTTTACCTCCGAGGCAGCGCAGGCGGCGTTCAAGCTGTACAACGAGGAGATCCCGCTCTACGCCCCGATCTCGGGCTACTTCAACGGCGCGCAGACGAACTGGGTGCTGAAGGGCAAGAGCCTCACCACCGACCCGACCAAGACGGAGCTGGGCAAGGCGATCAACGGCCAGCAGTCGGCCGACAAGGCCCTGGAGAACATCGTGGCCGGCTACAACCAGCAGGTCGGCGGCGGATCGTAGGCCAGAGGGCCGGGGGGGGGGGTCGGGGCCCCCCCCCCCCGCCCCGGGGGCGCACCTGGTGCCGGGGCGGGGGCTTATACACCAATCCCAGCCCCCGCGACCCAGGTTAAAAGGGGATTGC
>NZ_JBHVST010000205.1:0-8455 GCF_042885015.1 Streptomyces sp. NPDC058086
GGCTGGATCCGGCCGGCGGTTTCAGCTTTGAAATCACATGCCAGTAGCCATCCGTCTGGAAGGCCAGGCAGTCGACCCACGTATAGGTGCCCGCGTCGAGATAGATGGATCGGACTGTGGGGTCGTAACGATTCGGAAGGCTTCCCCAGCTGTATGTGCCCGCAGCGAGTTTTATGCTCCTCGACGCTATGCACAGCGATCCGCCCACATCGCCCGGATCGTAAGGTATGTAGCTTGTGCCGGTGTGATAGGCCGTACCGGCTGCTATAGCTGGTGGTGCAGTCAGCACGGTGAAGGATGCTGCTGCCGCGATCACACCGGCGGCAATCCTATGAAAGCGCATGATTCGGCGAGGCTCCTCGTGAGAGATTGCAGAGAACACAGGGAAACGATCGCGCTATAGAACGGCCCTGAGGTTTGATCCCCAGACCACCCATTTGGTGCCACAGCCACAAGGGTAGAACGTACTACGCTGGTAAGCGGATCCTGCAAGGCCCCTTAGGTGCAGGCTGGACGTTTCGGTGTAACTGCCATTGCCGGGCTGGAGGCAGTCAACCCAGTCATACCAGCCCGCCGCGAGATATATCTCCCTGACGGACAGGATATTGTCGTAAGTGCTGTCCGTCAGCGTCCAGTAGTAATTGTTTGCCGCTAGATAGATCCCTCCGGGCCTCGTGACACATGAGGTGCTCATGCCCGCGTCGGGGGAATAGCTAATGTACTGGCCTTTCGTGTTGTACGCCGTGCCGTCGCCCGCAGTCGCAGGCGCAGCAGTGACGCCAATCAGGGCTCCGGCTGCCACCAGTGCCCCTACAGCCGCCAAGACCTTGCTCTTCGTCATGCCACCCTCACCTTCATCGAACCGCAACACTGTTCGAATCATCGAACGAGGAGCACTTTAGCACCGGTGTGTCATCAAGTGCCGTACACCGGCAGCTAGTTGGTCGAACAGGACCATCTGGCCTGCGCAAATCGTGAGTACGCCCGCGGGGTTGCCGGTAGGAGAGTTGGTAGGGGGCGCGGTAGGCCTTTTAGTTAGCGCATGGTGGAACAGCGTGCGGAGCAGCATCGTTGCTCAGGTTGATGTGCTGATCTGGACGTCGGAAGGCGTGCTTGGTACCTCGGTTTCCGAAGAGCTGACTGGCCGACAACCTGAAGGCGGGGGCGGCGTGGGAGCGCTGGCAGCCTCTCACCGCGTCACCGACGCCGTCAGGTGATCCAAACGGTCCTGCCTAGCTTCGCGCTTTCACATGGTGGGTTGTCCGATGTTTGATCAAATAAGCGGAGAGTGCTCCTGACCTGCAACGATGGGACTTGTCTAGGGTCCTGTTGGCTGCATGGAAAGAAGCACTCTCCAGGTGAGCAAGCGTATCGGGTTGTACCCGCGTGTCCGCGTCGAGGGCGGTGGCAGCGGAACGGTCTCGCAGGCTGGGGCGGTGCTGCTGGTCGAGACGGTCCGCAAGTGCGGCCTGGACACCGCGATATCGACGGCACTGGCGCCGTGGCGCAAGCCGCGGACGGTGCACGACCCGGGCAAAGTCCTGCTGGATGTCGCGCTTGCCACGGCTCTGGGCGGGGACTGCCTCGCCGATGTCGCCATGCTGCGGACCGAGCCCGACGTGTTCGGCCCGGTGGCATCCGACCCCACGGTCTCCCGGCTCATCGACTCCCTCGCCGCAGCTGGACCGAAGGCGCTCACCGCGATCCGGTCGGCTCGGGCCGAAGCACGGTCGCAGGTCTGGGAACTGGCCGGGACGCACGCTCCGGCCGCCGACGGTCACGTGATCGTGGACATCGACGGCGTGCTGGTCCTTGCGCACTCCGAGAAGCAGGACGCCACCGCGACCTGGAAGAAGACCTTCGGCCATCATCCGCTCGTCGCGTTCGTCGACCACGGCCAGGCCGGTTCCGGAGAGCCGGTGGCAGCCCTGCTGCGGCCCGGCAACGCCGGCTCCAACACCGCGAGCGATCACATCGAAACAGCTCAACTCGCCCTGGCCCAGCTCCCCAAGCACCTGCGGCGAGGCCGCAAGACACTCATCCGCACCGACTCAGCCGGCGGCACCCACGCCTTCCTCGACTGGCTCTCCCGCCGGGGCCGGTGGCTGTCATATTCCGTCGGAATGACCATCACCGACGCCATCCACCAGGCCGTCCTGAAGATCCCGAAGAAGGCATGGACGCCAGCCTACGACGCCAACGGCACCGAGCGGCCCGGCGCCTGGGTCGCAGAGATCACCGACATCCCCGACCTGAGCACGTGGCCCAAGGGCATGCGGCTCATCGTCCGCAAAGAACGGCCGCACCCCGGCGCCCAGTTGCGCTTCACCGACCTCGACGGACTACGGCTCACCTGTTTCGCGACCAACACCCAGGGCGGCCAGCTCGCCGACCTGGAACTACGTCACCGCCGCAGGGCCCGCTGTGAGGACCGCATCCGAAACGCCCGCGACACCGGCCTGCGCAACCTCCCCCTGCACGACACCGCCCAGAACCGGATCTGGCTGGAGATCGTCTCCCTCGCACTCGACCTCCTGGCCTGGATGCCGATGCTCGCCCTGACTGCAGAAACCCGCCGCTGGGAGCCCGAACGGCTTCGTCTGCGGCTGTTCTCTGCCGCCGCCCAGTTCGTCACCACCGGCCGCCGCCGCTGGCTCCGTTTCACCGCCCGATGGCCCTGGACGGATGTGATCAACCGCGCGATCCAACGACTCGCAGCCCTGCCGAACCCCGGCTGACCAGCAACTTCGACCGTCCCGACGAGCCTCAGCAACATCCCGGAGCCGTGGAACCCCGGCGCCCACCCGACCCGACAGCCGGGCCGCCAACCTGCCCCAGTCCACGAAATTCCGCACCTCGCAAGCACAGAGTCCCCGTCAGCGAACCGACGAGGACTCATGAACGATCGAGGCTAACTGCCGCACGACTTCCCACCGTTCCCGTGGAATCAGTTTTGTCAAGAACCTCCCTTCCTCCAGGACGATCTGCCCCAGTATCAGGCTGTCCACTGCAGTGGGGGGGACTTCAACTCCCAGAAACACAAGAGCCCCGGGCGGTGTCAGTGCGGGCGGGTCTGGCCTCGTGTCCCGGGGAAGATCACCACTGCCGGTGCCAAGCGTGTCATCCGGTCCTCCACCAAACTTGATGACCATTTCCTACCAAATAATCGCCGCGCCTCGTTCTTGGCGAATCGTGAAACTCCGCGTTTCGCGGCGCCCGTGGCATGATTTCTTTCTACCGGCTGCGAGTTTGGGAAGCCCGGTAGGTAGGTGTTGGCGAAATGATAGGTGAGGCAGCTGAGGGTGCAGAGAATTTATTGAACAGCGCTTTGTCTTCTGCCACTTTCATTTTCGCGGCCTGTGCTACTTCCGCCATCTGCTGCTGATGCTGCTTGAGGACGCTCGCCATTGTGGGGGGAAGATTCGGGGAAGTGTCGTAGCGGCTAAAGTTATCCCTTCTCGTTGCGAGAAATGCTCTTTGATGACTATCCCATCGCCGAGCGTCTGCCGCGTTTACTTCTTTCAAGTCCAAATAGCCATCAGGGCCACGTTGACCGTTCTTCAGACTCTCGTATTCTTGCCAGTGATCGACGGGGCCATGTGTATAGGAATTATAATCCTCGTGATGCAGGTAGGGATTATATCCCTCGTGGCGCGCATCCGCTCGGTCGGGAATTTCAGGAAAGCCGGGGTGCGGCTCCGTCGCGTTTATCCGTTCCCACCTTTCCTGATTTTGATGGTAGGCGCCCCGCTGTCGCTCGAGTTCGGTATACGGGTCGAAATCTCTAGATGTCCCTGTCGCTTCAGTCCGGCCCGCCGATTCGGTCGAGGGCTCGGTACCCGGCCGCATGTGGACGCTTCTGCCCGGTGAACCTTGGGTTGCGTTTATTGCCGATGATCCTCGGTTGTAACCGACAGGGTTCGCTGCTCCCTCCGAAGATTCGCGATCCCTGCCGCCGATCATTGATTTTATTCGTTCCAACATAAATCGCAGGAGCCGGAGGAGGATATTTCGACTATTTTGTCTTTCCTGAGCACTCGATGTGCTCTCAGCGTTGACTGGTGTGGCCACAGCCATACCTCATCTCGTTGTGGCAAAAGAGTACTCCTTGTAAATTACGCATACCGTGGTGCAAAAGTTCAATCGAGCTCGATCGTACGAGTCCACATTCGACGGGCTTCCGCGCCCGGGTGGTTGGCCAGGGCTGATTCAAAGTCCTGGTGATCATGTGCAGGTGCAGGTCAAGCGAGTCCGAGCAAGTCGAGCGGGTGCGTGAAGGGCGTGTAGGTGACTTGTCGTAGTCCGGCGGCGATGCTGCGGTGACCGGCGTCGCGGAGTGTGTTGACTGCGAGGTTTCGCAGTGTGGCCATGTTCGCCGGGCCGTGCCTAGTAGGGCTTGGTCATCTTGCTATCGGGGTGAGTATGTCGCGGTGGCAGGTGGGGCAGCCCAGAGAGCGAGGAGTGTCTGCAGTTCACGGACGACTTGGTAGAGGCTCAGGCTGGCGCCGTGTCTTTTGGGGAGCGAGCCATGCGCTGGAGGGTGCAGAAGGCGTGGGCGGCGGAGACGAGGGTGACATGGTGGTGCCAGCCGCCCCAGGTGCGGCCCTCGAAGTGGGCAAGTCCCAGGGCCTGTTTCATCTCCTGGTAGTCGTGTTCAATGCGCCGACGCAGCTTGGCCAGCCGCACCAGGGTTGCCAGCGGCATGCCGGAGGGCAGGCTGGACAGCCAGAACTGCACCGGCTCGCTCTCGCCGACGGGCCATTCGGCCAGCAGCCGGCGTTCGGGCAGCTCCGGGGTGTCGGTGGCGGTGCGGACGCCGCGTCCGGCGGGACGCACGCGCAGGGCCACGAAACGCGAGTACATGCGCTTGAAGCCGCTTTGGCCCGTGCCCGGCCGGGATCCTTCCCGCCAGGACACCGGTTGGGCGGATGTCCGGCCGGCCGCGATGACCGGCTCTTTCACGGTTCGCGGCGGGTCGGGGTACCGCGCCTTTGGCGGTCGGCCGGTGCCCGCGTAGGCGGGCAGGACGGGCCGGGCCTCGGCGGGATGGGCCGTATGCCGAGAGGCAATCCCCACCGCATAGAGCAGGTTGCGTTCCTCCAGGCCCGCGCGGAAGGCGGCGGCCTCGCGGTATCCGGCATCCGCCACGACCAAGGGAACATCAATACCCCACGACCGCGTCTCGTCGATCATGTCCAGCGCCAGCTGCCACTTCTCCACATGCCCCACCTGGGCAAGGACGCCGCAACGGCCGCGTCGGGCGACCTTGGCCGCATCCGCCTCCCCAGAGACCGGATCCCACGAAGCGGGCACGAACAGCCTCCAGTTCACCGCCGCCGAGGCTTGCTCACGGGCCAGGTGCAGCGACACTCCCACCTGGCAGTTGGTGACCTTGCCCGCGGTGCCGGTGTACTGCCGCGACACACACGCCGACGCGTCTCCGTCCTTGAGGAAGCCGGTGTCGTCGACGATCAGCGCCTGCGGACCGATCGCGTCGTGCATTCTCCGGGCTCGCCCGGCTGGTCGCACACGAAGTCGATCACCTGGACGGGGTGCTGTATGTCGCGCGGATGGCCCTGGCAGCAGCACGATCTCGGTGGCCGAGGTCCACCAGCGCATTCAGAAAGGGCCCGGAAGGGCCCTTTCATCGTTTTGGCCGGCGTCACGGGTCGGCGGTGCGCGGTGAGTCTGTCAGCTGTGAGCCAGGTGTCCTGTGACAGCTCCCGGCCCCTCTTCCCTCTGGTCTGACTGGCGGGACGAACGTGAAAGGGGGGTGGCCTCCCATGGAGGCTGCCCCCCTTTCGGTTGGGCTTCAGCGCAGACGTCCGAGGTGGATGACATTGACACGGACCTGGTGGTCGCTGATCTCGTACATCACGCGGTAGGCACCGACGTGGATGCGAAGGACGTCGGCGCCGCCGAACGCGCCCTCGGGTCTGGGGTTGTCCGCGAGGTGGTCGACGGCGGTGAACACCTGCCGCACCCCCTCGGGGTCGTTCTTGGCGAACCGCTCCGCCTGGGCGAGGGCCTCGGGCTCCCCGATGACCTCGTAGCTCACGCCTCAGCTCCGCCGAACACACGGCGGTATGCCTCGTCGTGAGGAACGCCGGCGCTCTCGCCGCGCTCCTGGCGCGCACGGTAGGCGGCCAGCGCCCGCAGCTCCTGGAGTTCCAGGGCGTCGGCAGGGCTGACCAGTATCGCGATGGTCTGGCCGTGGTCGGTGATGGCGGCCGGTTCCCGGGTGGCGCTGACCTCGCGCGCGATGGCCCCCAGGCGCGCGCGGGCTTCCACGATCGAGTAGGTGATGCTCTCCGTCGTCATGCACACCACCTTACGGAAGTGTGCACACTCTGGCAGCCCCACGATGGTCGGTCTCGTGGGGCTGTGCGGGAGCGTCGACGACTTCGGCGTCGGCCGTGTCGTGATGCGTCTTTGATGCTGGCCCGCGGATCGGGCTGGCGGGCACCGGCTGTTCCTGCTGCGGCTGGGACATATTCCGACTTACCACTCTGTCTCTTACGCCCTAATTTTCCGTAATTCAAGGTTAAGGGGTTGGATATAGGGCCTTCTTGCTCTTGTGGGCCGAGGCCGCCACGGCGGCGGAGCTGGCGCCGATCTTCCGCGAGCGGGACGACGCCTTCCGCGCCGACGTGCGCGACGACGTCCATGCCGGCATCAAGGACGGCACCAGCCGCACCGACCTCACTCCCACCGAGGTCGCGGTCGCGATCGTCGGGCAACTCCGCGGGATAGGACTGCAGCGGCTGCTTGACCCACAGGCCGTCGACACCGAACGGCTGCGCCACGCCGTCACTGGGTACTGGCGCCGGGCGCTCAGCCCAGCGGAGGTGTGACCGCAGGCGGCTTCGGCGGAGGCCCTGGACCGTATGGAGAACCGACGCCTCGCTCGCAAGTAGGCGCGGGTTGCCACCGCTCTGAGTGGCGGTAGAGCCGCAATTGCGGCAGGTGCCGGTCATCGAGCGTACGTACGCCGGGCTGGATGCTCACGCCCGCTCCGTCGTCGGGGCCGCGATCGATGGGGTCTCCGGGGGAATTCGGTCGCTGCGGCTGGCGCCGGAGGCGAAGGCGGTGGTGTCCTGGGCGGCGTCGACGGCGGCGTCGCGGAAGCCCAGGGCGTCGCGGAAGTCGCGGCGCGGATCCGCCGGGGGAACAGCTCGGCGTGCGAGGCCCCGTGGTAGCTGATCTTCCGCTCGCCGAGGGGCGGCCCGACCGCGTCGATGTCCTTGGCGACATCGATGCCGGTGCAATTCACAGGAAAGGCAAAGCCGAACTTCATTGACGCAGGGGCGCCCCCATCCACACCGTTTGGGATCAAACATTCAGCGCCGGGTTGCCGGGTTGCGACGTCTCCCCCCGCCCCTCGCGGCCACGGCGCGCTTCCCCCTCGCCCCCAAAGGAGGCACCTTGCGCATCCGACCACGCACGGCGGTCTTGGCCGCCACCGCCGCGGCCGCACTGGCCGGCACTCTCACCGTCACTCCGCTCAGCCGGACCGATCACACCACCACGGCGGCCGACATCACCACCACGCGCCTCTACGAGCTGGAGGTCCCGGCCGCGACCAGCGCCGGCTACGACGCCGAACTGCTTGAGGGCCGGGGCTTCGACGTGATGCACAGCGCCAGCCGGACGTCCCTGAGGATCCTCGCAACCGATGACGAGCGGCAGCGGCTGACGAAGCTCGGTTTCACGTCGAAGGTGACGCGCGAACTGCCCAAGGCCAGCTGGAAGACCCCCACCGCCTCGGACGACACCTACTACGGTGGCTATCCCACGATCACCGGTCAGTACAGGCATATGCGCCAGGTGGCCCACCGCAATCCCCGGCTCGCCAAGGTGATCAACTACGGCGCGTCCTGGCGCAAACTCCACGGCAGCGACAACGGCCACGACCTCACAGCGATCTGCATCACCAACATCGCCACCAAGAAGGACTGTTCACTGTCCCCGAAGGCACCCAAGAAGCGCTTTCTGCTCATGGGTCAGTTACATGCCCGCGAGATCGCGACCGGCGACATCGCCTACCGCTGGATCGACGAACTGGTCGACAACTACGGCAGCGACAAGACCGTCACCAAACTGCTGAAGAACACCGAGTTCTGGGTCATCCCCGTGGCGAACCCGGACGGTGTCGACATCGTGCAGTCCGGTGGCGACGCGCCGCAGCTCCAGCGCAAGAACGCAGACAACGCCAACGAGACAACCGCCTGCCCCACTCCGCCCACCGACGCGAGCCAAAGTGGTGTCGACCTCAATCGCAACAACGGCTTCGCCTGGAACAGCGGCGGCTCCTCCAGCGACCCCTGCAGCCCCGCCTACGTGACTCCTCCCCGGCGTGAACGACTCCGTTGGGAAATCCGTAAACCGGTGATGATGAGTGTGCCGGGCTGCCATGATCGGTCTGTTCGCTGATCGAGGGTGGGGCTGGATGTCG
>NZ_JBHVST010000206.1:0-8245 GCF_042885015.1 Streptomyces sp. NPDC058086
CAACGCAGTGAACTCCGGCGCTTCGCGCCTCCGGGCCGAGGATGCGTTTCCCTCCCCGGCTGAAGCCGGGGATACCCACGCAAGATCAGGGATGGATACACCTCGGACCGACACGTGATCATGTTCAACGCGTGGAGGCCCGGTCACCGCCGCACCTGGCGGCGCCTCGTGGAGTCGCTGGCCCAGCGCTAACGTCGGCGGCCCGCTGCCAGTCCGTGAGACCGGGCAGCGGGCCGTGCGGGCGGCCGTCAGGCACGAGACCACCTTCAGCGGTGCAGAGCACCTGTTTGGTGAGGTGACCCGCCGCAGGCCCAGGGGGAGCGCTGCGGCGGGCCAAAGACGGCCGCCCTTCGGATAGGTGGCCGTCTGTACCCAGTGCCGGCCCTTTCGCCGTCGCCAGCACTGGGGGTCTACCAGCTGGTCTTGCTGTACGGGTGCCGGTGCCTACCGCCGGGGCCGAAGGGCTCGGTGCAGTGGACGCGCTTGCCCGTGTGCTCGGCCCAGCAGTAGCCGGAAGTGCGGCCTTGGGCGCGGGGCAGGGTGGACTTGCTCACGGAGTGTCTCCTGTTCGTGAGGATGTGGGGAGCCGGGGACGGGCCGGGCAGCGACGCCCGCATTCGTAGACCTCGACGCTCAGGTCGTAGGCGCCGCTGGAACCCTGCGCGCGGCCGGCGGACCGGGCCGCGTGGGTGAGCCGCTTGCCGCACCAGCAGCAGTCCCAGCCCGAGTACTGGGCGCGGGTCAGATCGGCGACCCGGGGCGGTTTCCGTTTCCACGAGGTCATCGGTCGGCGAGCGGGACCAGGCCGTGCGTGATCTGGCAGGGATGGCACGCGAACTTCTGGCGGCCAGTCCCTGGGCCGGACCCCGTCTCGTCGATCTGGATCAGGCGGACGTCTCGCGTGACCCCTTGATGCCAGGCGCAGTAGGCGTAGGCCGTCGGGGTGGTCGTGGTGCCCGCGGTCTGCGTAGGCTCGGCCATGTCGACCTGCTCTCTCAGGTTGGCCACGCCCGGGGCCGTTCGCGCGGCCGCCGGGGTTCGTTGTGTCTCCCGACGCTAGAAGTGAGGTGTGCGCCACAGCGAGCGATGTACAGGAATGTTCACGGCAAGCGTCCGATCCAGCCTGATGGCCGTTTCGCCCCCTTGACCCTCTACCCCGTCCGGCTGATGGTGGTGAACATCCGTGCACACCCCAAGCGCTGGAGGCGGGAAACTACGGTTCGTCGGCATCGACCCCAACACGGGCGACGACAAGAGTCCGACCGTGTGGGTCGACGAGGAGAAGCAGGAGCTCGTCTTCCAGGGCTGGAAGCCAGGCCCCGAACTCGAAGCGGAATGCGCCGCGTTCGAGCTGCCGGGGCACGCGAGGGGCGTCCCGGACGACGAGGCAGTGATCCGTATCCCCGCCGGGATGGTGCACATGATCAGGGAATGGTGCACATGATCAGGGAGGCGTGCGATGTCCTCGAACGTGCCGACGTTCACTGAGCTGATCGCCGGTTGCACGCGCTCGGCTATCCACCTGGAGATGCGCGACAGCTACGCCGTGGACGATGAGGCGGAAGGCTTCGAGGCATGGCGCAATGGCTTCCGCCACGACCCTGCGGACCGCGCGTCCTGGTGGCGGCCGTGGCTGGACCTGATCCAGGAGACCACCTCTCGTGGCGTTGCCGTCCGACGCGCCCGGATCGTGTCCGAACCGGTCACCGAGTACATCCGCTTCGAGCACTCCGGCACATTCACGAACGTCGCCGCAGGCGAACACGTGCGATGGCTGCCCCGCCGACGTGCCTCGGACATCGCCTTGCCGGGCAACGACTTCTGGCTGTTCGACGACCGCTTGATCCGCTGGAACCACTTCACTGGCGACGGCGCGTGGGTCGGTGAGGAATTCTCCGAAGATCCGGCCGCTGCGAAACTGTGCGCCGATGCATTCGAATCGGTGTGGGAGCGAGCGATCCCGCACGAGGACTACAAGATCAGCTAGTGCGGAAGGCGTACAGGTCAGCTCATGCCCATCTCCCCGTCGTCATCGGCCCAGGCTGCGCGCGAGCGGGTCGCGCAGCGTCTGCGTGAACTCCGCGCGGACGCGGGTCTCACCGGGACTGAGCTGGCCTCTCGCTGCGGCTGGACGCATCCGAAGACCTCCCGCATCGAGAACGCGCGCACGCCCCCTACCCCCGAAGACATTCGCCTCTGGTGCGGTGCCTGCGGCGCCCCCGACCAAGCCCCGGACATCCTGGCCCAGTCCCGTGATGCCGAGTCGCAGTACGTCGAGTGGAAGCGCAAGGTCCGCGCTGGACTCAAGCGGCTGCAGGACAGCTACGTACAGCTCTATCGGTCGACCGAGCTGTTCCGCGTGTATTCCTCCACCATCGTTCCCGGGTTCCTGCAGACCGAGGGCTACGCAGCCGCCGTGCTCCGCATGTCTGCCCGCTTCCACGAGCTCCCCGTCGACGACAGCGCAGAGGCAGCGAGGGCCCGCGTCGAGCGCTCGCGCATCATCCACGAACCAGGGCACCGCTTTGTGCTGCTGATCGAGGAATCCGTGCTCCGCTACCAAATCGGGGATGCGGACGCGATGGCCGGCCAGCTCGGCTACCTGCTCACCGCGGGGTCGCTGCCAGCGGTCTCGCTCGGCATCATCCCCATGGCGACGCGCGAGCGGGCGCAGTGGCCGGAGGAGACCTTCCACGTGTACGACGACACCCTCGCCAGTGTCGAGCTGGTGTCTGCACGCGTGAAGCTCACGCAGCCTTCCGAAGTAGCGCTCTACCTCAAGACGTTCGAGCAGCTACGCGGCATGGCCGTCTACGGTGCCGACGCACGGGCCCTGGTCGTGAAGGCCATCGACGCGCTGCGCTGACAGAGTGCGGTGACCTGCCCCACCTCTCAGGTACCCGACTTGAGACTCTAGAAGAACCCAAGTTTCTTCGGACTGTATGAACAGAGAACGTTCTTCGTCTGCTGGTGGTACACGGTCTATGTGGTTACTGACCAGGGAGGGCCCGTTCTGTCAGGGACGGGGCACTCCCCGGCAGCAGGAAGTCAGACTCGGTCGGCGGCGATGAGGAGGTACTGGAAGGACCCGTCCTTGTAGGAGTTGATGAACGCGTCCTCAATTCCCGTGACCAGCGAAGACGTTGCCCGCAGCTCCCAGTAGGGCAGAGTGGCGGGGGTGAGGTCGACGACGGCCTGCGGCACGAGGCGATTGTCGGCCATTGCACGCAGGTACTCCCGGCGCGAGTGGATGTTGCATTCGAAGTGCGCGTTGATCTGGGAGACCCACTTCGAAGGCTGGCCGTACCGCGGGTTCCAGCAGCCGGTGATGGTCACGTAGCGACCGCCGACCTCGAGGATGCGGGAGTGTTCCGCGAAGAGGTCCTGCAGGTCGACGTACATGCTCGACTCGTTGTTCCACGAGGCCGCGGCCTGCCCGGTCTCGAAGGGCATGGAGAGCATGTTGCAGACGCGGGCGCGTACGTGGTCCTGGATGCGGAGTTCGTGGGCACGCCGGTTGGCGAAGTCGGCCTGCTTGGCCGACAGCGTGACACCTTCGACCTTGCATCCGAAGCGTTGGTGCGCCATCACCATCGACCCGCCGCGCCCGCAGCCGGCGTCCACCAGGGTGTCGTCAAGCCCGATGTCGCCGAGGTTCCCCAGGAGGAAATCGGCCTGCGCCGACTCCAGTCGGTGAAGCTCGGCGATCAGCTGCTTCTCGCTCTCGCTGTCCTCGGCGTCGCCGAGTGAGGAGTGGTCGACTTCACCGATGCCGTAGTGGTGGTGGTAGAGACCGTCGACATCGCCGAGACGCAGGTTCACGGGCCTGGCCTCCCCGTCCCAGTAGCGGGCGATGTCTCCCTGGTAAGGAGTCGCCGGGCCGGGGATGAGCAGAGGGGGGTCGGTGGCGGTGAGTTCGGTGCTGGTCGTGCTGGTCACAGATGAGTCCATTCTTCCTACCAGAAGTCGGGCAGGCTGTAGCGATAGGTGTTGGTCTGGTGCCAGTGGTGGTTTCCGTCGACCCAGTCGGCCACGCCTCGCAGGAAGCGCTGCACGGTTGGGACGGGGCAATCGACGGCCAGGGCCGCGGCGTTGCTCTCGAAGTCGTGCATGAGGTCGTTGTGGACCTCGACCGACTTCAGATAGGCGTCCCGGTCGGACAGGCCCTCACGTTCGGCGATCACGACGGGCAGGTTCAGGTGCCGCCCGGGAGCGTCGAGTTCCTTGGTGTACGAGTACAGGTCGTTCACGATGGTCGTCGCGTTCCCCGCGAGCGCGATGACCTTCTGCATGGCGGTCTGGGCATGGAGGTCCGACGGCAGCTCGTAGCCGCCGATGGTGTCGGTGATGGTCGGGCAGGGGCGGAAGTTGTTGAACTGGCGCATCGCCAGGTACTCCCACACCTCGGGTAGGTGGTCCATCTGCGCCCAGGCGGCTTCGGCGAGGTACCCCAGGTGAAGCCGGGCCATGTCGTGCCGGAATCGGTCGGTCTGGGAGGGGCTGGCTGCTTGGCCGAAGTAGTTCATGGCGGAGCGGTAGGCGCGCCGAGGCGCGTCCGCATGGAGCGACTTCGACCATTGCGCCCGGTACTCCTGCGTCGTGTAGACGGGGTCGAGTGCGGTGTGCGCCAGCAGAAGGCGTTCGCCGAGGCCGACGGGCGAGCCCCCGTGGTCCTCGCAGTAGCAGTCGTCGACCGCGTTCTCGGCCACCATCAGGCGTGTGGCGATCATCAGGTGGTCGATGCTGGGTGCGTCCGGATGGCAGCCGACCATGTAGCGCCCCACGGAGAAGCCGTCGAACTGCTCCTCCCAGTCCTCGGGATACAGGGAGACCTCGTCCAGTGCCCAGGACTTGATCCTTCGGCTGACCTCTTCGACCCGCACCGGGTCGGGCTCGGCCACCTGGTGGTAGTAGAGGCCTGGGATCGACCTGCCTTCCGCCGTGGCTGCCGACGGCTCCGAAGGCGTCGGCAGATGCTCCCACGGGATCAGGCGCAGGCCCGCCGTGCCCAGGCCGCTGGGGCCGCGCAGGATCCGTTCCAGGTCGGGGATCGGTGTCGGCACCACGGCTGTCGGGGCATCGGGGGGCGGCGGTGCGGGCACGGAAACCGCAGGCGGTGCGGGCACGGACGGCGCACAGTGTGGGCCGCCGGTGACAGTCTTGATATCGCAGGCACGGGCCGCGGCTTCAGCGAGGACGTGCGCCCCGAAGTGAGCAGCGGCCGTCGGCAGGCTCGACTGCGGAGGTGTCGGCTCAGGCGCGGGCATCGATGGCTCCTTCGTGGGGTGGGCGGCTGTCCCGGGGCCTTTCAGGTGTGCGCGACCGACCGGGATGGTCCGGGGTGTCGCACCGTGGCGTGCAGGCCGAGCCCGCTACCTGGGCCAGCGGGCGATCTGTACGTTCTCCAGCACGCCGACCGCGTCCGGCACGAGGATGGCGGCGGAGTAATAGGTGCTGACGAGGTAGGAGGTGATTGCCTGCTCGTTGAGGCCCATGAACCGGACTGACAGACCCGGTTCGTACTCGTCCGGCAGACCCGTCTGATGAAGACCGATGACACCCTGGTTGTCTTCGCCGGTACGCATGCAGAGGATCGAGCTGGTCTTCTCCTTCGTGATGGGGACCTTGTTGCAGGGAAGGATCGGAACCCCGCGCCAGGCCGGGACCTGCTGACCACCGAGGTCGACGTGGTCCGGATAGAGCCCGCGGGCGTTGAACTCACGCCCGATCGCCGCAATGGTCTTCGGGTGCGCGAGGAAGAACTTAGACCCGCGACGGCGGCAGAGCAGCTCGTCAAGGTCGTCCGGGGTCGGCGGGCCGGAATGCGTCTGGATGCGCTGCTTGAAGTCGGCGCTGTGGAGCAGGCCGAACTCCTTGTTGTTGACCAGTTCGTGCTCCTGGCGCTCGCGCAACGCCTCGATGGTGAGCCTGAGTTGCTCCTTGGTCTGGTTCATCGGCTTGTTGTAGAGGTCGGCGACCCTCGTATGGATCCGCAGAATGGTCTGCGCGACCGAGAGTTCGTACTCCCGCGGATTCAGTTCGTAGTCGACGAACGCGCCGGGCAGCTCATGCTCGCCGGTGTGGCCGGCCGACATCGCGATCTCCGCCTCGCCGCGATGGTTCTGCCGTTGGCGGGGAAGCGACGTGAACTCTTCGATGTGGTCCCGCAGGCCCGGCGCCGTGGACAGCACGGCCTCGAAGTCGGCGCGAGACAGGGTGAGTAGGGTGCCCGAGGTCTCGGCGGTGGCGGTGTGCTCCCAAGGGGCGTTCCCGTCCAGCAGGGCGTTGTCCCCGAATCGGTCGCCATCGGCAAGTACGTTCAGGGCGACCTCGTCGCCGTACTCGCCGACGGAGGTCTGGCTGATGCGACCGTGGGCGATCAGGTGGAGCTGATCCGCGGGCGCACCGCGTTCCACCAGCGTCTCGCCGGCCCGGAAGTCGCGTTGGACGCACCGATCGGCGAGGGCAGTGAGTACCTCCACGTCGTCGAAGCCGCGCAGCAGGGCCAGTTCACCGAGCTCACGGGGGATCACCCGGACGTCGGCGCCGTCCTGGACGAACGCCACGCGCCCGTCGCCGACGGTGTAGGTCAGGCGACGGTTCACCCGGTAGACCCCGCCCTTGGTCTCCACCCAGGGGAGCATCCGCAGCAGCCAGCGAGAGGTGATCTCCTGCATCTGCGGGGCGGACTTGGTGGTGGTGGCGAGGTTGCGGGCGGCCGCCGTGCCCAGGCTGGATTGCCGGGGTGGTTCCAGTCGCGCCTCCGGGCTCGAGTCAACAGTCATCGGGCGAGCTCTCCTTGTTCAGGGCGGTGATGGCACGTATGTAGGCGTCATCGGGCAACAGGGGGAAACGGGGTATATGGAGGGGAATCAGTCCAGATCCAGGTGAACACTAATGGCCGCTTCGCCCCGTGGACCAAGGAAAGTGGGCGACATTAACTCGATGCGATGATCGCGCCCGCGCAATGTTTGCCCGGGTACCGACGGGATTCAGCCCCGATTGGGCGGCTCATCCCGACGAGCGGCCGGTCGGCTTCCACAGTGGGGGACCGGTGAGTCGAGGGGCCGCGGAAGTGCCATATACCCAAAGCCGTCTTGGGCGATCGGGCCAGTCGGGGGCGCCGCCCGCTGCCGCCACCGTCCGCAGGTGTCGCGCCCGGCACCTCGCATCACGGCATCGGAAACGCGGCAGGACTCAGCCGGGGCAATGGTGCGGCTTGGGCGACGCTTCGATTTGCGCTGCCGTGTGCTTCTGTCCGCTCCCCTGACGTTCTTGAGGACTCATAGAGGTGCCCGTCCTGGAACACGACCCGGTGCAGTCGGACACCGGGGTGCACCCCCACGTTCGTGGTGCGCGGCGGCGCCGCTCACGCACACGTGAGCCAGGAACTCGCCGGCGCGTCCGCCGTAGAAGGCCCCGGGCACCAAGTCGTACACCTTGATCACCCCGTCGACCAGGCCCAGCGCCGCAAGCGCCGCAGCACCTCGACGGCGTCGGGGAGCCGGTCCCAGGTGAAGCTGGGGCGAATCGTCCGCTGGGTCTCGGGGCGGGCAACAGGCGGACCGCGGCGGCGGTGACCACGCCCAAGTCGGACTGGGTGAACGGGTGGAGCAGAGAGGGGCCAAGGCCGAACCGGTACACGGCCGTAGCCCGGCGTAGACGGGCACCTGGTTGTGGTCGGCGTCGAAGATGACGACGTAGTCGCCGTACCGGTCCAGCACCATGTCGTTCAGGACTGGGATCAGCGCGGTGCCCAGGACCTCGAGGCAGTGGACGGTGAGCCGGGCGGCCTCGCCGGGCGCCTGGGGTTGGACCAGGCTGCCGCTGACACGGACAAGGTCGCCGGGCTGTATGTCGGTCAGCAACGCGTGGGTGATCTGGGGGGCTCCGCTGGTACAGGAGACGACCGTGTCAGGGGTCTCGGTGACGGCGGTGTCCGCGTCGGCGGCGCGGACGATCAGGTCGAACGTCGCGGTGCCGCGCGGGCCGGGGGCGGGGATGGCGTCGACCCAGCCATCGACGGCGACGTGGATGGTGTCCATCAGCTGACCTCCGCCAGGGTCTCGGTGGGGCGAGGGGTGCGGGTGGTGCGCTGCGCGAGGTCCAGGAGCTCGCGGTTGAGGTGTTGTTGGTTGGTGGTGACCGGTTCGGTCCAGGGCTTGTAGTGGCTGGACCACATGGGGCTGGCGGGCTGGGCCGGGTCGGGGGCCGGCGGGCGGGCCTCGCTGTGGCGGGCGCGTTC
>NZ_JBHVST010000207.1:0-8079 GCF_042885015.1 Streptomyces sp. NPDC058086
GGCCACCACGCGCACGCCGACACAGTGGGAGCCACCAACGTTCTACGGGCCGGGCTGGTCCGTCGCAACGCCAACCCGGCATAGCGAGAAGCCCCGTCCTTCAGGACGGGGAGGAGTCACTTCAGGATGTTGACGGCCCGGGCGACCACCAGCACGACCGTCACCAAGGAGACCGAGGACTGCAGCATCATCAGCATCTTGGCCCACCGCGACAGCGGCATCACGTCGGTCGGGCTGAAGGCGGTGGAGTTGGTGAACGACAGATACAGGTAGTCCAGGAACGCCGGCTCCCAGTCCGGCGGCGCGGTCTGCGGGCTCTGCATCTGTACGAAGAGGAAGTCGGCGTACTGACTCTGGCCGCGGACCCGTGCCATCGGCCCGCCGCGGTCCCACTCCCAGTACCACAGGGCGAACACGATGACGTTCGTCAGCCAGATACCGCCGCCGGTCAGCAGCAGCGGCCCGGCCTCCGTCGCCGCGGTGCCGTTGACCAGACCCGCCACCAGCCGGACCGCCGACCAGCCGTTGGCCAGACTGATCACACCGGTCAGAGCCAGCCCCCACCACCGCAGCCACCGGGTGCGGGGTTCGACCCGCCGGGGATTCGCCGCGATCAGACCGGCCAGCAGCACCAACTCCAGGGCCGGCAAAGCCCAGTACGGATGGAAGGCGAGCCGGTGCGGCAGCATCCACTGCAGAGCGACCGCCACCAGGATCACCGCGGTCACCGCCCAGCGCGGCTCACCCCGCGTCGCCCGCCGCCACGCGGGCGCCACCTCACGCTCACCGCTCTCCAGCAGCCGCTCGATCCGCGCCAGGCGGCTCTCGGCATCATCCGTACCGTCACTCATGGCGACGATTGTCCTCGGCGAAGCCCGCCCCTTCGAACGGGCCCCGATACATTTGGCGCCGATGCCGACCAGCCCCACCAGTAGGCATCGACACCAGTACAAGGACACATGCTGCCGCCTCTGACATACACCCTCCGGACCCGCACCGACCGCGGCTGCTCCTGGACGGTCACCGCCACCGGCGCCGACGACACCGGCATGGTGCACCGGGGCCCGGGGGTGGCATGAACGACTTCGAGGCGATCGACCAACTGCTCGCGGCCGCCGCCGAACCCGCCCCCTCCCGCCGGCCGGACAACGGCGGGCCCCGCGCGCGGCCCTCGGCCTCTCGCGCGCCGAAGTGGCCCGCGCCCTCGGCGTGAGCCCGTCCACGGTCGCCGGCTGGGAATCCGGCCGCGACCCCAGCGGCGAGACCCGCGAGAAGCACGCCTACTTCCTCAAGGGCGCCGACGCGAAGATCACCGCCCGAGACACCACCGCCCCCGAGCCGGCATCCACCGCCCCCGAGCCGGCACCCGCCGGCCCGCACCACGAAGAGCAGGGCGAACTCACCACGCCGCAACCCTGCGTACTGTGCGGACACCCCGCCCTCCACGAGGTCGCCGGATACCCCCAGCACCTGGACCCCGCCGAATGCACCCAGGCCGCCCCCACCACCGCACCCGCCCCCACCACCGCACCCGCCCCCACCACCGCACCCGCCCCCACCACCGCACCCGCAAAACCCGCCGCGCGGCCGCCCGCCCCGGCGCAGCACACACCCCGCCCCGCCCCTGACGCCCCCGGCGGCCGCAGCGCGCCGCTCGTGCCCATCGGCCGCCGCGCCCAGAGCGCCGCCCAGCTCCCGGACCTGATCGGCGACGCCGTGAGTGCCGCACTCGCGAAGAACGCCGGCGACCTGGAAGCGGCCACCGCGGCCCTGCTCAAGCGCGCCATCCCGGACGCGATGGCGCTGCTGGACACCACCCGCAAAGGCGGCCGCTACGACATCGTGGCGCACCCCTGGATCCCGGACGTCCTGCGCAAGCAGTCCGCCCGCGGCGCGGACCAGATCTGGGAGGCCCGCCCGAAATGGACACGGCCCGAACTCCCCGCGGGACGACACGAGGTGACGGCGCTCGACATCAACGGCGCCTACCTCTCCGCACTCAAGACCCACCTGCCGATCGGCCAGCTGGAACACACCACCGGCCACCCTCACGACCGCCGCCGCGCCGGAGTCCACCTGATCACACCCCCGGCATGGGAGCACGAGCACACGCTCCCCAACCCCCTGGGCAGCAGGGACGAACCGGGCCCCCTGTGGGTCACCGAACCCACCCTGCGCCTGCTGCTGCGCCTGTCCTCCCCGAAGTACGGGCCCAGATCCACGAGTCGTTCACCTCCGGCGCGACGGAGAACCTCCTGGGGAAGTTCCGCATCGCCCTCAAGGACGCCAGGGACAGGGCGATCGACACCGACGACGAGGTGACCCTGGAATACGTCAAGGCGATGTACTCCAAGTTCGTGTCGACGATGGGGGAGTCGAACTACAACCGCGAGCTGTACCGCCCCGACTGGATGCACCTCATCCGCTCGCAGGCCTTCGCGAACCTCTGGACCAAGGCGTTCAAGGCGTACGAGGAGGGCCTCACCCTCGTCCGTGCGATGGGGCTGCCCCGCGCAGGTGGCGGGGGAGCGGGGCAGGAGAACGGTGCGGCCGGGAGGCCCGCTGTGCGCGCCCGGAACCGCGCACCTCCAACACGGCGGGCTTCCCGGGCGCACCCGGCGGCACGCCTCGGGCAGACCGTGGATCTGCCGCCGCAGTGCCGTCGAGCGGTGCGTCAGCGAGTGGAAGCAGTACCGCGCTGTCGCCACGCGGTGGCTGGTGCAGGGCATGCCAAGGACCCGCGGACAAGGCAGCATGTCACGGTGTCGTTGAGAAGGTGTTTTCGGCCCAGCCGGCGAACGACGTCCAGCGCAGATCCGGATGGGCGGCGTGCAGCGCCGGCAGGTCGACGCGGTAGCCGGGGCCGCGCAGGAACGTCCACATCGCTCGCATGTCGTCGTTGCCGATCTCGTTGAGCTGCACTTCGTTGTGGCGAACGGTCCCACCGAGTGCCGTGCTCAACGCGGCTGCCATGTCATCGGGTGTGGGGGCGTCACCGGCGAGCTCGATGCGCTGTCCGGCGAACGCGTCGGGCGCGGCGAAGACGGCGGCGGTGAACTCGCCGAGATCGGGGCGTGCCAGTTGCTGCAGCGGACGGTCCGGCGGCAGAGGCAGATCGAGCACCCCCTGGCGGATCCGGTCCTCGTCGCCGAGGGCGTTGTCGAAGAAGTAGGTGGGCCCCAGGATCGTGTAGGGCACCTCGCCTGCCGCCAGTTCCCGCTCGATGACGGCCTTGGTCTCGAAGTGCGGCACGCCGGTGTCCTGGTCGGCACCTGCCACGGAACTGAAGACCAGGTGTGGCACCCGAGCATGACGGGCGGCGGCGAGAATGGTCCGGCCCTGTGCGATCTCGGCGGCCGGTCCTGACTCGAAGGGCGTGGTCATCGCGAACACACCGGCTACGCCCCGCATGGCTGAGGCCAGGGACTCGCGGTCCATGAGATCTCCGCCCACCACCTCGACGTTGCGTGCGGCCAGACCCCGGGCCGAAGCGGATCGAGGGTTGCGGACCAGGCCACGGACGGCGGCGCCGCGGGACAGCAACGCGCTGACGACGGCGCCGCCCTGCCCCCCGGTCGCCCCGAGAACCAGCACCGACTGGTCGACATTCAAGAGGAAAGCTCCTTCCGATCGGCCCCTAAGGCCCCGCCGCTGGCGGGACCGAGCCGCTGGATCACTTCTTGCGATGCGGACGCACGGCTGCTCGTGGAGCATGCAAGCGTCCCGGTCCCGTTGCCGGTGAGGCGCGCCGTGCTGCCTGCCGACTTGCCTGCCGGGTTGCCTGATTCTTCGGCTGAGGGCAGCGTGGTCGGTATCGGCCGGCTGTCCTGGGAGGAGTGTGCTGTGGCCGTGATCTCCGATGGGGCGTCGCGGACGGTGTGGCCGCGGCTGCGCGTCGCCGACTGGACCGAGACCCGGGACACACTGCACATGTGGACCCAGATCGTCGGCAAGATCCGGCTGGCCCACGCGCCCCTGGTCAATCACTGGTGGCAGGTCACCTTCTATGTCAGCCCGCGCGGCCTCACCACATCGGCGATCCCCTACCGCTCAGGGGTCTTCGACATCGAGTTCGACTTCCTCGACCATCAGCTGCGTATCCGCAGCAGCGACGGCGCCGACCGCGGCGTGGCCCTGGAGCCGAGGCCGGTGGCCGACTTCTACCGCGAGACGATGCGGGCCCTGAGCGAGCTGGGAATCGAGACAAAGATCCAGGCGTCTCCCAACGAGGTGGACCCGGCGATCCCCTTCGATGAAGACGACCGGCACACTTCCTACGACCCGAGGGCCGCGCAGCTCTTCTGGCGGCAGTTGCTGCAGGCCAACCGGGTGCTGGGGGAGTTCCGCTCGTACTTCGCCGGCAAGGTGAGCCCGGTGCACTTCTTCTGGGGCGCCATGGACCTGGCCTGCACGAGGTTCTCGGGACGGGCGGCGCCGCCGCATCCCGGCGGGGCCCCGAACTGCGGTGACTGGGTGATGGTGGAGGGCTACTCCCGCGAGTTGAGCAGCTGTGGTTTCTGGCCCGGCGGCGGTGAAGAGGGAGCCTTCTACTCGTACGCCTATCCCGAGCCGGGCGGTTTCGCCGGCCACCCGGTCACCCCGGCCGACGCGTTCTACAACCCTGACTTCGGCCAGTTCCTTCTGCCGTACGAGGCGGTGCGCACTGCGGCCGACCCGGACCGGGCACTGGCCGGCTTCCTGCACACGACCTACGAGGCTGCCGCGGAACACGGCGGCTGGGACCGGGCGGCCCTGGAGGAGGACCCGAACCGGTGGCGACAGCGCCGGTAGGCGGACGGGCGCGGCACGCTCGCGTCGGGCGGCGGCGGTGGTGAAGCCGGGAAGCCGGGACACGTCCCGGCAGCGTGTTCAGGGTGCGGGCGTGTGTGGGATGGGTGCACTCTCGGTATGCGACCGAACGGGTTCGTACTCGCTGCTGTACTCCTGGCGGAGCCTGCGAGCCGAGGCGCCCTTGAGGCTGTTGACCAGCTTGGAGAGCTGCACCTTGGGTGCGCCTGGGGCGGATGGTGCACGAGAAGGAGCACATGGTCCTGTTCGCCGTTGACGACATGACGACCGGTGCATACATGGGGATTTGGATTCCACCGCGGTGAGATGGATCAAAAGATATGGTGATCGCGTGACTACGGAATGTGTATGGAGGAAGCGGCAGTTCGGGCACCGTGCCCGGCTCGCGCTGACCCCTGCCCAGGTCCGTGTCATCGACGACCAGGCGCACGTGTCCCGCACCATGTGGAACCTGCTCCACGACTGGTGGACGATGTTGCCGAAGCACAAGCGCTCCCTGGCGCGGGCGGACGCTGCGATCCGCCAGGCCCGCAAGGACCTCGACTGGCTCGCCGTCCTTCCCGCGCAGGCTGCCCAGGCGGTACTGAAGGCGTACTTCCAGGCGTGGAAGAACTGCTGGGACGGCCGCGCCGACGCGCCCCACTTCAAGTCCCGCATCCGCTCCGTCATGTCGGTGGACATCCCGCAGGGCCGGGACCTGAATATCGTCCGCGTGCACCGCCGCTGGGGCATGGTCAACCTCCCCAAGGTGGGCCGGGTCCGCTTCCGCTGGACCAGGGATCTGCCTGTGGGCAAGCGCGCCACCAAGGACAGTCGGATCACCGGCGCACGGCTGGTGAAGGGTGCGCTGGGCTGGCACATCGCCTTCCGCGTCCAGATCCTCGAAGTCGAACCGGAACCTCACCAGGGGGCCGAGGTCGGCATCGACGCCGGAGTGAACCTGCCCCTGGCCCTCTCCGACGGTAACCACTTCGACCACGGCCGCCCCGCCCGCCTCCCGGACAAAACTGCCGACCGCGACAAGTGGCTCAATCGCGAGGAGAAGGCCAAGCTCCGGTTCCTGGAGCAGCGCGCAGCGCACCGCAAAAGCTTCCGTAAGAAGCGCGAGCGCAGTTCGAACCGCCTGCGCAACACCTACGACCAGATCAAGCAGCTCCGCGCAACAGCCACGCGCCGAGCCGTTGACTGGCAGCACAAGACCACCACCCGCATCGCCGAGCAGTACGGCACGGTGGTGGTCGAACAGCTCAACATCACGAACATGGTCAAGTCCGCCCGGGGCACCATCGAGGAGCCGGGGAAGAACGTCGCGCAGAAGGCCGGCCTGAACCGTTCCATCGGCCAAGAGGCATGGGGCCGCATGGGCACGATGCTGATGTACAAGCTCGCCCATCGCGGTGGCACCCTCCACAAGGTTCCCGCCCCCGGCACCTCTCTGCGCTGCTCGGCCTGCGGCTTCACCACGCCCGGCAGCCGGGAGGGCCAGGCCACGTTCGTGTGTAAGAACTCCGGCTGCGGCTTCGAGGCGAACGCTGACTGGAACGCGGCCCGGAACATCTTGCACTTGTACCGGATTGGCCATGTGGCGATCCCGGCTGCCGGAAGGTGCAGTCGTCAGGCGCGGAAACGCGTCAAGCCCACCACCGCAAGGTAGGTGGGAATCTCCCGGCTTCAGCCGGGAGAGCACTTCAATGCAAGGAAGACGGCCAGGCCAGGCCTGCCAGCCTGCAGCGGACCGCACCCGACCCGGTGGCTAATGACGGTCGCTGACAGCGGACAGCTGGGATTCATGAAAGACGCCGCGCTTTACACCGAAACCAACCCAACCCGGTCCAGGACTGCTAGTGAGCCCTGGGGTGGAGCTCAGGCCTTGACGGGTGTCAGGGCAGGACTTGCCAGCTCATGCCGTCTCCTCCGGGGGAGGCGGGACGAGTTCAGGCGCCCGGCCGGCAGGCTGCCTGCTGCTGTCGGTGGCGGCCTTGGCGGTGGGCCACTGCGCCAGCGAGATCATCCCCGTCACCCGGCGGATGAGATAGAAGGCCAGCGGCAGTTCGACGCACGCCGCGAGCACCGCCGACAGCCACACCCCCGAGGTGCCGAAAGCGAGCGACACGTCGAACCACGCGTCGCAGATCAACAGCACCGCCGTCGCGGTCGCCGACACGATCACAGCGCGGTGCCGCAGCCACCCGAGCAGCGCCGTGGCCGCCATCGCGACCATGAGCAGGGCGTCGAATCCGACCCAGGTCACGCGCCACTGGCGGACCTCGTACACGGACGGCAGCGTCATCGCCAGCAGGACCGTCCACGGGACAAGACCGAGGGCGCAGACGGTGAGCAGCTCCAGCGTGTGGCGCCGGTGCCGTCGTATCCGTTCAAGCAGATCGGCCGCCGGTGCCACGGCTCCCTCCTGGGTGCTGGCTTGGGCGTCGCTCACGTCGGCTGCTCCGTTCTCGTCTGTCCCGGATCTCGTCTGTCCCGGACGGACAGCAGCGGGGGTGCTCCGCCGGCACCGGGCGGTCAGGTGTCCGGTGGTGATCCAGTCCGGAGCTGCCAGGCTAGCCCGCACCCGGCCCGCCCCGGCTCTGGGCCCCTGATGTGCCGTACGCCCGCAGCGGAGCTGCCGTCGTCCGTCAAGTCCCGAGTTCTCCTGTCACGTATTCCAGGGGCATGACTCCTTTCGTCCGCCGGCGCCTAATGGAGATGCGGGCCCGTTCAACAGCAGCTGGGCCCCCACCGAATGGCCGCGGATTATCAGGACTGTTCGGAAAACCCTGATCATTTCTCACGGAGGAGAATTCCCATGACCCGTACTTCCCGTACCCAGCGCCTTGTGGTGCTTGCCGCCTCGACCGCCCTGGCGGCAGGAGGCGCGCTGATACCCTCCAGCGCTTTCGCCGCCCCGGCGACGCCGCACACCGGGACCGTGGCCACGGTCGCGGCAAGTCATCAGGGCCATCAGGCCGCCGAGATCACGGGGCTGGTCAAGAACAGTACGACCACCACCACCAAAACGACGGTCAAGAAGGAACTGACCATCAACGGCCTCAAGATCACCACGATCACCAAGACGACCAAAATAACCAAGGATTCCGACGGCGTCGTGATCAAGAAGGTCGTCAAGATGACCAAGAATGTCAAGTTCATCAAAATCGGTGGAAACAACGGCAACAACAATATCGGTGGAAACAACGGCAACAACAATAATGAATAGCAGCCGCTAGGGCCGGACTGGGAAACGTCGTCCCCGGCGGTGCGGGGTGCGCGGTG
>NZ_JBHVST010000208.1:0-7486 GCF_042885015.1 Streptomyces sp. NPDC058086
GGCCGCCGGCCCCCCAGCCCCCCCCAAATTAAACCCTTCCCCCCCCCGGCGGGCACCGCCGCGGGTAAACCCCCCCCCCGGGCCCCCCCCCCGCCCCGGCCACGGCAGCTCGCCCCGCCGACCGGGAAAGCTCGCGTCGCGGTGAAGCCCTGGCTCTTGTAGGACACGACGAGCTCATGGCCGTCGCCCACGTAGCAGCCGACGCGGAGGAGGAGCGAGACGAACGGATCTGCGTGACCATGCGCTCGAATTCGGCAAGGTCTGTGGCGGGTCCTTGAAGCCCCCTATCTCGGCCAGCTCAAGGAACGTGCGGAGCGGCTCCGCAGCGCGTGACGACTGCTTCAGGGGAGTGCGCCCGGCCAGGACTGCGGCAGCATCTCCCCTGCGAGTACGCGGATGGCACTGAAGTTGGTTGACGAGACGGATTCCGCCGCGCTGCTCACGCAGTCCCCGGCCCGCCCCGACCGCAGGCGGGCCGCCGGCTGGGCCCTGCGTGCGGCTCGACCTGCCCGCGTCGCCGCAGGCGGACCGCTCCCGCAACTGGCCGCCGTATGCGTCGCGGCGTACACGCCCCCCGGGGCCGGTAACGGGCTCACTGAGGTGGACCGGATGGCTCGCGACTGCGGTCTGGATCCGCTTGCTCTGCCGGACGTACTCGACCAGCTGGCGACGGCACTGGGCGGCGTTGGCCGCGTGCTGGTAGGCCTGCCTCAGCCCGTGGTAGTCACTGCGTGTGCAGTCACGTACAGCGACAGCGCCCGGATGATGGACCTCGTGATCACGGTGGCGGCCGTTTCGCTTTGCCGTCGTGGTTCAGAGGGGATTCAGAGGTGCGGGCGCGCGTCTGGTTGATCCCGGGCTTCGAAACTGTCTCGGCGTATGTTCCGACTCGTCTGTCGTTCATGTCTTGATCGGCTGCGATGTCCTCGTAGTCCCCGACGCGGACCTCCGCGTGGACGAAGCCCCTGTTCACTGGGGCGGATTCCGAGGTGCGGGGGCATCATCGAAGAGGATGTGCCGCAGTATCCGGGTGAGGTGTTCGGTGAGCTGCTCGGGTGGCATCGAGGCAAGTGGCTCGGTTCGTGCGATGTACCGGCTGAAGACCACTCCGATCATGTGTGACCCCACGAGTGCTACGCGGGTGTCCAAGTCATCGCCGAGCGCTGCCGGTGCGTTGGGGGAGAGCACGGACCGGTACGCAGCGGCACTGTGCTCCTGCATCGCGACCAGGAGGTGAGCGGCTGCACACTCGTCGGACGCGGCACTGCGCACGAGGGCGACGAGTGGGTCGTTGACGGCGTCGGTCTCCATCCGCTGGACGAAGGCGTGGGCGATCCGGTCGGGCAGTGTCGCCGGGTCTCCGGCAACTACCCGTTCCAGGTCGCTGTTACCGGGCACAGCCGCGAGGAAGAGCCGCTCTTTGGACTGGAACTGACGCGTGATCAGACCGTGGGTGACACCGGCTCGGCGCGCGATTTCGCGGAGGGTCGTGCGGGCGTAACCACGCTCGGCGAAGGTGTGACGGGCCGCCTCCAGAATCGCTGCTCGGTGTCCCTCCGGGTCCCGTCGGCGCGTGCGCAGTGGCTTCTCGGACGCTTCCTGACCGTTCATGGCGACTCCTTCATCTGATCACTGTAGTGCCGGCCACCGGGGTCCTCGCTGACCGCTGGTACCCTTAATATCCAAGTGGATATTAAGGGTCATTGAGATTGGAGGCTGTTGTGAGCACGAATCCGCCGGAGTCCGCGGGGATCGTCGAGACGCGGCTACTGCACAAGATGCACCGGGCCGCGACGTCCCTGCTGGCCGACGCCGCACAGCGCGACAACGCCCCGTCGGCCGCACTGGCCGAACTGCGTGACTTCCTGGTGGCGGCGCTGCGGCATCACCACCAGAGCGAAGACGATGTGCTCTGGCCGCAGTTGATCGCCGCCGACCCGGTGGCCGGCGCCGTGCTGGGCGAACTCAGCACGGAACACGATGCGCTGGACGCGGCATTGGACGCGCTGGCCGTCGCTCCCGTGCAAGGCGATGCGGACCGGGCAGCGGTGGCCGCCACGGCAGCCAGTGTGCGCGACCTGGTGCACCAGCACCTTGAGCACGAGGAACCGGTGCTGTTTCCCGCGTTGGCAGCGCACATGTCAGATGAAGCCTGGACCGAGTTCTCCCGCGCCGTGATCGCCTCGGCCCCGCCCGTAGGGGCCCACCTCAACCTTGGCTTCTTCGAACAGGTGGGCACTCCCGCCGAGCTCGCGGTGGTCACAGCGAACCTGCCGCAAGCCGTTCTTCCCCTCGTGCCGGCCATGCGTGAGCAGGCCAAAGCCACCCTGAACAGCCTTCACACACCCCACAACGTAAGGACGGTCATCGCGTGACCAGCACACTCATCGTCGGCGGCAGCGGCGGCCTGGGCGCAGTGATCGCCCAGTACTTCGCAGACCGCGGTGACGACGTCATCATCACCAGCAGGGACAAGGCACGGGCCGAGACCATTGCCGCCGGGATCGGCGTCGGCGTCCGGGGGCTGGCCCTCGACCTTGCCCAACCCGAAACGATCAGCGCCTCGTTGGCCGACGTGGCCGAGGTCGACAATCTTGTCATCACCGCGGTCGGGCAGGCCGCGAACACGCTGGCGCAGTTCAACATCACTGATGCCGTGACGGCCGTGACCATGAAGCTCGTCGGCTACGCCGAGACCGTCCGTGTGCTGCGCGACCGGTTGAGCCCAGGCGCTTCCATCGTACTTTTCGGCGGGCTCGCCAAAGAACGCCC
Organism: Streptomyces sp. NPDC058086; assembly: GCF_042885015.1. Taxonomy (NCBI): domain Bacteria; kingdom Bacillati; phylum Actinomycetota; class Actinomycetes; order Kitasatosporales; family Streptomycetaceae; genus Streptomyces; species Streptomyces sp. NPDC058086. The sequence continues at coordinate 2,773 of NZ_JBHVST010000208.1, forward strand.
GTATCCAGGCTCGACCGTCGTCACCACCTTCAACGCCGGAATCACCGGCCTGGTGAAAACCCTCGCGGTGGAGATGGCTCCGCACCGCGTCAACGCCCTGCATCCGGGCCTGATCGGCGACAGCCCCAAATGGCGCGACGTACCCAACCCACCGCACTCGGCCCAGACACCGATCGGACGACTGGTGACGATGGCCGAGATCGCCGACGCCACCGATTTCCTGCTCCGCAACACCGGCATCAACGCCCACGACCTGTACATCGACGGCGGCCTGCTGACCACCTGACCCACAGTTCCGAGGCGGGAACCTGCACCTACCGGGCGACGAACTCCACGGCCTCACCGGGCAGCTCCGCCCGGTTCCCGGGAAACCGGCCGTACTGCGTGTAGAACTTCAGCAGCACGGCGAAGCCCAGTCGCGTCGCACCACGCTTGCCGGACACCAGCGCCTGCTCGTCCTTCAGCAGCGTCCAGTGCTCGACCAGCTCATCCAGGTCCAACGGGGTACGGGCCACGTTCGTAGATCGTCCTCGGTTGGGCTCACGCACCCAGCCGCACAGCCTCAGCCTCACCCGCACGAGGGATGCCTCGCAAGATCACCGCTGCTTGCGGCTGGTGACGATCCTGCTGGCTCATTCGGCCACGCGGCGAGGGAGAGGCCGAGGCTGGCAAGGTGGCTGAGGCGGGTGCGGTTGAGCGTGTGGCCGTTCCATCAGGCATCGACGTCCTACGAGCCGCCAGCCCCGCTGGGCTCGGAATAAGCCAGCAGGATCGGTGACTGGGACAAACCGACCGCTTTTCCGCCCTGCCACGGCAGGGCAAGGTCGGCCAGGGCTTCACGGTGCAAAGGAGCCCGGTGCGCCGGTAGTGATGTCGGTGAGCAGCGCGGGCAGGAGATCCTCCTCGTAGACCGGCACGGTGTTTTCGCATCGCGGGTACCAGGTGCTCGTCCCAGGGAGCGTCCGAATCCAGCAGATGCAGGGCGTCGGTGCCCTCGGGGACGGCCGCTAGGTAGTCGGCTGTGCTCATCCGCCACGCGACCGCCGTCGGTCCTGCGGCGAGGAGGGCGCGCCGTGCGCCAGTCCTGCCTGGTCGAAGTCGGCGCGGACAGCGATATTCCATCCGGTGTCCGACAGGGCGCCGATGGCTTCGCATTCCAGTCAAGGTGGAGGGCCCTGTCTCGCAATGTGCCGACAGCCGTCTGCACCTCGTCTCGTTCTGGCGATTACTGCGTGACCTGTGCGTGGCGGTCGCGTTCATCGGCTGTGCGAAAGATCATCACGTGTGGCCGCTGGATCTGGTGTGCTCCCGGGGCCGGCATTCTCGGTAGCGTGACCATCTGCTGCATGGAGGGTCCATGTGTCCGGCTGGTCCGTGCGACGGCTTCCGACGGAGAGTGATGAGGCTGCAATGAGTGAACTGACGAAGCCCGAGGTCGACGTTCCGGAGGGTGACGCTCCTACCGAGCTGACCATCCGGGACCTGGTCGTCGGGTACGGGGCTGAGGTCAAGCCGGGCATGGTGGTAAGGGTCCACTATGTCGGGGTGACCTTCGAGTCCGGGAAGGAGTTCGATGCCTCCTGGGACCGGGGCCAGCCGTTCAAGTTCGCCCTGGGCAGTGGCAAGGTCATCAAGGGCTGGGACCGGGGGGTGAGGGGGATGAAGGTCGGCGGTCGGCGCGAGATCATCGTTCCCCCGCGTCTCGGCTACGGCAATCAGTCGCACTCGCCGTTGATCCCGGCAGGCTCGACCCTGGTCTTCGTGGTGGACCTGCTGGACTCGTATTCCAGCACAACCGGGTGGAGCAACGCCTAATGACCCTGGCCGCTCCTCCCCTACGACGTGCTGCGTCGCCCCTCGGGGTTGGCGCCGCCGCGCTCCTCGCTGCCGCTCCTGCTTCCGCCTCCGCAGCGTGAACCGCCCCGGGTTCGGTGGATTCGAACTGGGGTGGTTCGCCTGGCGCACCGTCAGTGACGAGGTCGAATGCGCTCACCGTCACAGCCCCCTCCGGAGTTCAAACGTGGGGACGCGCTCCTGGGAGGTCCGTACCATACGGCGGGACGCAGCAGACTGGGATATCTGTCCGCGAGCTTCACAGGCTGTGCCCCGTGGCCACCATGGCCTCGATGCAGCAACGTGCGGTGAAAGCGTCCTGCTGGTCCTCCAAGAGCACGGTCGGCATGACGAACAACAGGCACCAGGAGTTGAGCTCCTGTTGGATCCACAGGTCGAGCCCCATCAAGGCGGCGACCACCATAGCTGATTCTCGTGTGCGGACTCGCATCGGGTTCCTCGCCTTTCTCCTGGGGTGGTCCAGAGCCTTTCGGCGTCAGGAACGGCGATGGCCGCCAACGTGGGCGTTCTCCAACGGTGTGCCGTGTGCGCATTGCTGAATCGCCGTACCGCGATCACACACGTTCAACGCTTCCACCGGCCAGCCGCTCGGCGGAACCCGGACGAACCCGGACGGGCACGGAGGGCTGAAGGAGGGCTGCCCCTACACTGATGGGCACGTTCGCACACGACACCGTGGAAGCCGAGGGGCGCAGGTGGCGAGTCCAAAGCCGGTAGATGCCTTCCCCTTGCCCCAGGACGACATGGACGTGGCGGACTTCGTCCGCGGCCTGCGCTCGATCAAGTTCTGGGCCGGCGACCCATCGCTCGAAGTGCTGTACCGCAGGACAGGCGTGGCCACTAGCACACTGTCCGACGCATTGAATCCGCAGCGGCGGCGCCTTCCTTCACTGGAACTGGTCCGGTCCCTGGTGCGTGCCTGCGGCGCCAACGCTGTACAGGCAGCGCAGTGGGAGCGGGCGTGGCGTTCTGCAAGAGCCCGTGACAGCCATCTTGCTGCAGCCGGACCGCTGCCAACAAGCCACTTGCTTCCGCTCGCCGAGGACTGGACGCCCCGTCAACTCCCCCCCAGATATCAGTGGGTTCACCGGTCGCACCGACGCCCTCGTGGCACTCTCCGGGATACGCCGGGACGCGCCCGCCACCGTGATCACCGGCACGGCCGGCATCGGCAAGACGGCGCTCGCCGTGCATTGGGCACACCAGGTAGCTGCCCACTACCCGGACGGCCAGCTGTATCTCGACCTACGCGGACACGCCACCGATCCCGCGCTCACCGCCTCCGAGGCATTGTCGTTGCTGCTGCAGTCCCTGGGGGTGCCGGGTGAGCGGATCCCCCTGGACCTGAACCTGCAGATGGGCCTGTATCGGTCGGTGCTGGCCAACCGGCGGGTGCTCGTAGTTCTGGACAACGTGCTGGACGTGGCGCACGTTCGCCCACTGTTGCCCAGCGGCCACGACTGCCACGCCCTGGTGACGAGCCGTGACACCCTGACAGGTCTGGTTGTCCGCGAGGGCGCGGCTCGGATCTCGCTGGACATCCTCCCGGCTGCGGAGTCCCTCGAGCTGCTGTCGGTCCAGCTGGGCCGGGACCGCGTGGACGCGGAGCTGGGGGGCGCCGAAGAGCTGGCCGAGCTTTGTGCCCATCTGCCGCTGGCTCTCCGTATCGCCGCCGCCAACCTGGCGGCCCGCCCCGCGCAGAGTTTGGCAGGCACGGTTGCCGAACTGGGTGGTACGGATCTGCTGGCACGGCTGCAGGTGGTCGGTGACCCGGAGAGCGCGGTCGCGGCGGCCTTCGATCTCTCCTACCGTTCTCTTTCGGTGGAGACACAACGCCTGTTCCGCCTCCTGGGAGTGATCCCGGGCCCGGAAGCGAGCCGCGAGGCGGCAGCCGTCCTGCTCGGCCGCGAGTTGTCGGCGCCGGTGTTGGAGCTCGACGAGCTGTTGGCGGCGCACTTGCTGTCCGAGCCGATTCTGGGACGCTACCGCAGCCACGACCTGCTGGCGCTGTACGCAAAGCAACTGGCGGACACCGAGCCGCAGGAAACGCGCGAGCCCGCACTGCATCGGCTGCTGTCCTGGTACCTGCTCAGCCTGGATGCCGCCAACAGGATCATCATGCCGAACGGCTGGGTCCTGTTCCCCGACGAGTTCCCGCTGACCGGTTCTCCGCAGACATTCTCCGGCCCGCACGACGCCCAGGCGTGGCTCGCCGCCGAACACGCGAATCTCATCACAGCGGCCATCCACGTCTCGGAGTATGGGCCCGCCCCCTTCGCCTGGCACCTGGCCCACGCGCTGCGCGCAAACTTCGATGCCCACCGCTCGGCCGGGGGCGCGCTCGCCGCCAACCAAGCTGGACTACGTGCAGCCGAGGCACGCGACCATCCGCTCGGGCGGGGAATGTGCCACATGTGTTTCGGCTTCATCGCAATGGACATAGGAGACCTGGACGCGGCACTGGAAGAGTTCAACTCCGCGAAGATCCAGTTCGATCGGATTGGCTTCGCCCGGGGACTCGCGGCCGCCTGGAACGACTCTGCTGAGGTTTGCACCAGATCCGGCCGCATCGTGGAAGCCCTCCATCACGCCTCCACAGCCCTGACTTTCCACACGGATTACGCTCCGAGTCGCGCCGTGCATCATGCCAATCTCGCCGAGATCTTCCGCATACAGGGCAACTACACGGCCTCCCAGCGGCACGCCCAGGAAGCCCTGGCCCTCGCCGCCGGGAACGGCAACCCGCAGACAGCCGCGGTCGCCAAGCTGGGCCTTCCCCTTGATCGTGGACACCTGGAGACTGGGATCTGAGGTTCCAGAGGAAGTAGCACCAGGTGGGAAGCAAGTACACGAAGCGGTA
>NZ_JBHVST010000209.1:0-7451 GCF_042885015.1 Streptomyces sp. NPDC058086
GAGCCCCTGGTGGGGTTGAAGGGGCGGAGCCCCTGGGGATGGGACGGGTAGGGGCGGCGGGGGCGTGAAACCCCGTGGGGCAGCGCGACGCCGAGCCCGTTCCTGTGCGGGCCCGGCGTCGCGGTGGGGCGGTGTCCTGGGGTGACTGATGACGAGAAGCCGCCTCAGGACACCGCGCCCGGGGGGTGCGGCTACTTCGCGGAGCGGCGCCGCCCCGAGTCGCCCGTCACCTTCGCGATCCACGTGAGGAAGTCACCGGGGTCGACGTTCGAACCGTGGCCCTCGTCCCAGTAGTAGAGGTGATTGACGTCGTCGCCCAGGTTGTCCAGCGCCGCAGCGAGATTGGCGGAGACCGTCAGCGAAGTGTCGGAGTCCTTGGTACCGAGGCGGATCCACCAGTGCCTCGACCGGCCGGGGTTCTCCTCCCCGATGTGGTGCATCGGGTTCATCAGGTCGAGCTTCTCGGGGATGTCGCTCGCGACCCGCTTCGTGGCGAGCCCGGTGGTGTCGTTCTTCGCGCCGTACGCCGTGAAGTGCCGCGCCCCGGTGGTACCGGCGCCGAACTCGTTGTTCTCGCCCGCGGACAGATCGAACGCGTCGAAGGCCGGCGCCGTCTTCTTCCGCGCGCCGACGTGGGTCAGGAAGTCGGCCCAGGTGAACGTCGCCCTGCCGCCGGACCACGTGATGAACGTGTTCGCGGCCAGATACGTCGCACGATCGGCCTCCGACAGCGCCGCCAGGTACTTCGTGGCGGACGGCTGGAGGTAGGTCTCCACCAGGTAGTCGTCGTAGTTGCGGGCCGTGAGCGGGCCGAAGCCGTTCAGGCCCCGCAGCCTGAGAGAGGCCTGGTACTCCGCGAACTGGGCCCGCAGCGCCTTCGACACCGTCTGGTCGACGACCTTGCCGGTGCTCGCCGTGACGCTGGTACCCCAGTTGAACTCGTACGCGCCGTCGGCGTGTTCGAGGTCGGTGATGGGGCACCAGGCGCCGGCAGCGAAGATTGCGTCGGACGCGTCGGCGGCGCCGAGCTCCTTGAGGTACTTGTCGTAGATCGGGCTGTCGCCGGACGCGCCGAGCAGGGAGGACAGGGCGCCACCCGCACTCGTACCGGTGGAGACGATCCGGTCGGTGTCGCCCGGGATGACGCCCTTGTTGGCGCGTACGTAGCGGACCGCGGCCTTCAGGTCGACGATGGCGGCCGGGGCGGTGCCGTAGTACGTGCCGGCGGAGTCGGTGAGGGTCCGGCCGCGCGCGCCCGGCTCCACGACGACGTAACCCGCCGCGAGGCCCAGCTTCCCGAGGTTGACCATCCCGCCCTGGGCGTTCACCATCGCGTTGCCGCCGGACTGCACCTCGCCCGTGCCGCCGCTGCCGGAGGCCGAGGGGCTGGGGGACGCGCTGGGGGACGCGCTGCCACCGGCGCCGCCCGTGGGCATACCGCCGGTCATCTCGGCGCCGCCCACGCCGGTGGCGTCCGCCACGGACGACGGCATGTACCCGCCCACCGAGTTGGCGAAGACGATCGGAGCGTTCGTCGCGTCCACGGCCTTGCCGTCGATCTTGACGGGGACACTGACGTTCAGGCTCTGGTACTTCGCGTCCACCGGACTGGCGACGTAGGTGACGGCCTTCCAGAAGTGGTACACCACCGTGTGGTCGGTGCCGTCGGCGTCCGTGATGGTCGTCGTCAGCTCGGTGAACGCGTCCTTGTCGAAGACCAGGGAATCCGACGCACCCGAGGACTTCGAGCCCGTGCTCGACGCGTTCGCGCTCAAGGCGAAGCCACCGGCTACGGCGACTCCGGCGGTCGCGCCGATACCCATGACGACGGTCCTGCGCTTCACTGCCCTGTGCTTCACGGAAAGCCTTCTCCCTGTTCACGGCAGCCATACGGCGGCCGAAACGGCTGGTCAGGGGCGTGCGGGCCATTCTTCGCGCCGGGCGCCGCCCCCGTTCGTCCGGTCCTTGCGAACGTAAATTGAGTAGCTCAATATTGTCAACAATTCTGTAAAACTCATCGCTGACACACAGCCCTTTCCGAGGTGGCGATACCGCTCCCACCGAATCCGGAGCATCATGGCGAGGTTGTTGTCAGTGGGGCGGATGAGGTGAACGGTGGGCGGGCGAAAAGCCGGTATACGGGCCGGAGCGATCAGCTGCGCACTGCTGCTCGGGGGATGCGCCGGCATCGGGAACACCGGTTCCGCGCGACACGAACCCGTGACCGTCGCCAAGGCCCCCGCCCAACTCCCCGTCCCCCGCGGCAAGGGCGGCGAGGCCGCCGACGACTTCAACGGCGACGGCCATCGCGACCTGGTCCTCAATGACCTCGTCAAGGGCCCGGACGACGCCCACGGCGACGACGCGGGCATCGGGATCGTCTACGGAACCGGAACCGCACATGGACTCGCGCCCGGCGCACGGCAGTTGCTGAACCCCGCGCGCCAGGCGGCCCGCACGAAGGGCCGGTCGCCCGCCGTCTTCGACGCGGAGGCGAGCTGCGACCTGGACAGGGACGGCTTCACCGATCTCGTGGTGTCGACGGACCCCCCGTACGACGGCCAGGGCCGGCCCCCCGTCCCCCTCCAGATCCTCTTCGGCTCCCCGGCCGGCCTCACCGGCAGGGCGGTCGAGCTGGTCATCCCGGAGGGGGCCCGCGCCGGCAACGACTGGCCCGACCAGCCCGTGTGCGGCGACTTCGACGGCGACGGCGCCGAGGACCTGGTCGTGCACGCCTCGGACGGCCGACTCAGCTATCTGCGCGGCCCGTTCACCAGGAAGGGCACCCCGCGCGCGGCGGGCAAGCCCCTCCCCTCACCCGGCACCGTGCCCACCGGCCCCGCCCTCGACGTGAACCGCGACGGCTACGACGACCTCCTCGTCCGTACGGCGGAAGGCCCCGGCACGTCCGCGCTCGTCCTCGGGGGCCCGGCCGGCCCCACCCGCACCGGCACCGCCCTGCCGAGCGGCATCGACGTCGCCCTCGGCCGCTTCGGCAGGGGCCGCGCCCTCGACGCGGCGGTCGGCTCGATGGACGGAACGTATCTGCGCTACGACCTCCCCACCGCCGTACGCGACAGCATCAGCACCCCCGGTTCGGTACTGGACGCCGGGGACTTCGACGGGGACGGCGTGAGCGAACTCGTCTCCAGCGGAGCGGAGTTGCGGATCCTGCGGGGCCGTACGACCGGACTGTCCGCGACGGGGATGGTGACCGTGCCGCCACCCGCCCGGGGCACCACCCGGGTCCTGACCGTCGCCGACTTCACGGGGGACGGGCGGGCGGACCTGGTCGTACGGACGTACGCCGGGGAGACGAAGGACACGGTCGCGGTGTACGCGGGCAACAAGGAGGCGCTGGTGACGGCGAAGCCGACGGTCACGTTCTCCACGTCCGAGTTCCTGGGAATGAAATCCTGAACCACGAGTCACCTCACCAACAGCGGTACTCGCCACAGGCGTTACGGGAATTGATCAAACTCACGTACAACCCTTGACCCCCTTTCAAGGTCTTCTGTTCGCCGACCGGCCTGCGAACCCCGGGACAACTCCCGGTGAACGCGGGCGGTCCGCACCCCATTGACTGGGAATGCCCGCCAGGCGTCCCCGCATGCCGCAGGAGACCCCCGCATGCACAAGCAGTACCCGCAGCACCGCACACACGCCTTCAGACTCGCCCTCGCGACGGCCACCGCGGCCGCGCTGACGGGCGGTCTCCTCACGTTCTCGGCCGCGACGGCGACGGCCGCGGACTCCACGAAGGTCCCGCGGGCCGACTTCAACGGCGACGGAATCGGCGACGTCGCCTTCTCGGCCTCCGACGCCTACGTGAGCGGCCACAAGGCCGCCGGCCAGCTCGTCGTCCTCTACGGCACCCACAGCGGCGTGTCCGGCGCCAAGCGCTCCACGCTCAGCCAGAACACCGCCGGTGTCCCCGGCACCGCCGAGGCCGGGGACCTCTTCGGCGCCGACACGGCGTACGCGGACTTCAACGGCGACGGTTACGACGACCTCGCCGTGTCCTCCCCGCACGAGAAGTTCGGCAACGACACCGACGCCGGTGGCCTCGCCGTTCTCTGGGGCTCCCCGAGCGGCCTCACCGGCAAGGGTGTGGCCATCGCCGACCCGGCCGGCTCCTCGCACGACTACTGGGGCAAGACCATCGCCGCGGGCGACTTCGACGGCGACGGCAAGGCCGACCTGGCCGTCGGCAACTCCTCCAGCACGATCTACGTCTATCGGGGCGGTATCACCTCCACCGGCGCGGCCGGCCTCGCCCGCACCACGATCAAGCCCCCGATCCAGTCCGGCGGCAACGCCCTCGGCCCACGGAACCTCACCGCCGGTGACATCAACGGCGACGGCCGCACCGACCTGGTGGTCGACGGCTTCGAGACCAAGACCGACTACGGCTGGAACACGAACTACTACGTGCCCGGCACCACGAACGGCCTGAACGTCTCCGCCGCCAAGGCCCTCAAGCCCGGCATCATCACCGCCATCGGCGACATCAACAACGACGGATTCGGCGACATCGTCAGCGGCGCGTACTGGGACAACAAGACCGAGGACGGCACGACCATCCCGGACTCCGCGCTCGGCGGGAAGGTGAACATCACCTACGGCTCCGCGTCCGGCCCCGCCGGTACCACCGGAATCACCCAGAACTCCGGCAGCGTGCCCGGCAGCTCGGAGAAGGCCGACAGCTTCGGGTACGAGCTGGACCTCGGCGACATCAACGGCGACGGCTACCAGGACCTGGTCGTCAGCGCCGCGTACGAGGACCTGAACGGTGTCGCGGACACCGGCATGGTCACCGTCCTGTACGGCTCCGCGCACGGCGTCAACACCTCCTCCGGCGCGCAGGCCTTCGCCCAGAGCACGCCGGGCGTCCCCGGCAACGACGAGAAGTCCGACCTCTTCGGCCTGGACACGAAGCTCGACGACGTCAACGGCGACGGCAAGGCCGACCTCCTCGTGGGCTCCTACGAGAACGGTGGCGACGGCAGCGTCACCTACCTGCCCTCCAACGGGTCCAAGATCACCACGACCGGCTCCCGCGCCATCTGGCCGGCCGACGCAGGCGTCTCGACGACGGGCACACCGGCGTTCGGCGCCAACTTCGCGGACTGAGTCCAGCTGTCCTTCAGCCGGGCCCGCACCCACGGGCCCGGCTTCCGCCTCTTACGGAGCCTGGGAGCCCGTAAGGGACACCCGCGCTCCTCCCCTTAGGGGATGTCACAGCTCGGACCCAAACCCCCCTCCGATGGCCCACACCCGGCACGCCACTGTGCGGGACCAGGTACGTTCGATTACGTGGCTGGATTCAGGATCGGACGCGGCCGGGACGACCGGGCCCCGCAAGCGCGACCCCAACAACACCGACCGTCGTACGGACAGCAGGCTCCGCAGGGAGGCCGGCAGCCATACGGCTACCCGCCCGCGCCCTCGCAGCAGCAGCCGTACGGGGGTCAGCAGTACGGCGGTCAGCAGGGCGGGCAGCCGGGCTGGCCCCAGGCGAACGGCGGCGGCGCCGGCGGTCACGGCGAGCCGGAGTACTTCGGCGACGGTCACCCGCAGCAAGGTGCCGACCCGTACGCGGCGAACAGCCCCGGTCACACCCAGGCCTTCTCGGTCGGCGAGGACCCCTACACCCAGGGCGGGACCTACCGTGCCGGCCAGGCGGCGGCCCCGCCGATCGGCCCCCGTCTGCACTGGAAGGACCTGCTGAGGGGCATCGTCACAACCCCCAACCAGACCTTCCTGCAGATGCGCGACTACACGATGTGGGCCCCGGCCCTGATCGTGACGTTCCTCTACGGCCTGCTGGCCGTCTTCGGCTTCGACGGCGCCCGCCAGGACGCCATAAACGCCACCCTCTCCAACGCCGTCCCGATCGTCCTGACGACGGCCGTGGCCATCGTCATCAGCACGTTCATCCTGGGCGTGGTCACCCACACCCTGGCCCGCCAGCTCGGCGGCGACGGCGCCTGGCAGCCCACGGTCGGCCTCTCCATGCTGATCATGTCCATCACGGACACCCCGCGCCTGGTCGTCGCCATGTTCTTCGGCGGCAACGCGTCCTTCGTGCAGCTCCTCGGCTGGGCGACCTGGGTCGCTGCGGGCGCCCTGCTGACCCTCATGGTCAGCAAGTCCCACGACCTCCCGTGGCCGAAGGCACTGGCCGCGTCGGCGATCCAGCTGATCGCGATCCTGTCGATCATCAAGCTGGGCACGTTCTAGCGAGGACGCGCGGTACGCCACGCAACGTCGAGTACGTACGAGAGGGCCCCCGGCACTGAACCACTGCCGGGGGCCTTCTCCATCCCTTGCCCGGGCCAGGTCAGAACGCTTCCTTCGACGGGGTGACCGGCTCTCCGGACTCACGCACCGGAGGCAACACGGCGAATCAGGTACTGGTCGGCGCCACACAGGTTCGATCAAGCTCGGGTCGAACTTGCGCACTCACCTCCTGGCATCAAGGCCCGCGCACGGCGCGGGCGCGCGCCGCCTCGCTGTCGGGGCCGCCGCCCTGTCCTCGCCACCCCGGAAGAACTCCGAGCGCGATACCCCAGCATGGGCACTCCCTGGTCCGCCGAGGACGACAAACGGCTCCTTGCCCTCTACCGACAAGGCGAACGAAACCTCAACTCTCTGGGCAAGCAGTTCGGCCGAAAGCCCAGCGCCATCGGCTCCCGTCTGGCAAAGCTCGGTCTTGAAAGCCTGGGCTGAGCCGACGTCCGCTCGGGACTCACGGAGCTCCCATCCCGTCCGTCGTCGACCCAGGCAGAGCCGAGCAGACGGGATGGGAGCCAGGGAAAGTGGTGGGTCGGGGGGTACGCAAGGAGCATGTCTCCTCGGGCCGGGAAACCGAGGATGCCTGCCCTGGCCGCCGCCGTCCGGCATCGAGGGCGAGAGGTCAGCGCCAGAGAATGATGAGCGAGGCCAGGAGCAGTGCGGCCGAGGCGGACAGCCCCAGGATTCGGTAGGGCCGCCATGCCGTCAGTGCCACGGCGGCGGCCCATACCGCTCCCACTACGACGGCCGGCCACTTGCCGACTGTGCTCAGCGCGGCATTGAGCGGGAACGGTGCGAGCAGAAGCGTCGGTGGGATGACCGTCAGCCCGGGGCGGATGCCCAGCAGCCTGTACGCCACTATCAGCCCGACGAGTGCGATGGCGAACGAGGCGGGGAACGAGAGGACCGGCCACGGCGTCAGGCACACACTGGTCTCATCGGCGCACACGCGGGCGTCGTAGGCGTACGCCTCCTGTACAAGATGGATCGACAGACAGGTGAGAGCTGCACCGGTTGCGGCAGCGCCCGTGATGCGCACAGCCAGAGTCCCACCAGATGGCGCCGCTGGCTCGTCGTGTCGTATCGAAGTAGCGTGCATGACAAAATTCTCTGCGGTCGTGACGGCCGGGGCCTGAGTACGCGTACTCAGGCCC
>NZ_JBHVST010000210.1:0-7344 GCF_042885015.1 Streptomyces sp. NPDC058086
TGCGGGCCAGGTCGTCCTTGCTGTTCTGGCCGTGCTCGTGGGCGAACCGGTCCGGGTTCGTGCGGCACGCCAGCGGGGCGTCGGTGTGGGGGAAGGGGATCCGGGGATCGGCCTCGATCGTGGTCGGGGCTTTGGCAGTTCGGCTCATGGGTGAGCGCTCCTTGCGGAGTGATGGATGCAGGGGGAGTTCAGGCGTGGTCGTCGTCGCGCTTGCGCTTGGGCTGGACGTCGGAGGCAAACCGGCCGAGCCGCGCTTCCACGGGATGGACGGTGATCCATTCCTCGGCGCACACCTTGTGCACGGGCTCGCCGTAGTGGGAGCGCATCGGGGTGGCCTTCTCGCACAGCACGCACGGCAGGTCCTGCCAGCGGTCGAAGTGCCGGGCGTCCCGCCAGTCCAGGAGGCCGCCGGGAGCCGGTATGAGGCCTGGCTCCCACAGCGGCGCCTTGCCGCGGCGGCGGGCGGGCGCGCTCATCCGACGGGCAGGTGGGTGCCGGGGCGGCCCGGGCGGCGCCCGTGGACCGTGGGCGTGTAGGCGTCCTGACGGGTCGCCGTGTAACCGCAGGGCTTCTCACGGGTCTTGACGCGGTACATGGCCATGTCCGCGCCGCGCAGAAGACGGGAAGCGCCGGCTGCGTCGGGCAGGTCGACGGCGCGGGCCGTGCCGATGGACACCGCCGGGCGCAGGATGTGCCCGTTGTGGTCGACGGGCTGCTCCAGCTGCTCGCGCAGCGACGCTGTCTCCCGGAGCGTTGCGGTGGGCGGCAGCAGGAGAGCGGCGCCGCATTTCGTCGCCCCCGAGGCGGGCGGCGAGCCCGCCGCGGGCGGCGGCCCATGCCCCGAGCCGGTGTCCGATAGCGGCGATGAGGGCGTCGCCGGCCGCATGCCCGAGGCTGTCGTTGACGGTCTTCAGGCCGTCGGCGTCGGCGATCAGGACGTGCAGCTGCTCGCGGTGAGTGCGGGCGAGACGCTCGACGCGGTGCGTGAGAGCGTCGCGGCCGGGCAGCCCGGTCAGCGGATCCTTGCGGGCGGCGTCCAGCTGGCGGCGCACGCGCATGTCGTCGGCGAGCAGCGCGGCCAGCGCGAGCGGCACAGCGGCCGCGATGATCAATGTGCGGGACCGCGGACGTAAGACTGTTGTGGCGGGCATGATGGCTCCTGTTCTCGCCCCTCGGGGCGGGCATGAGAGAGGCGCACCCCGGGCTGTCCAGGCTGTGGGGGTGCGCCTCTTGTTTTGATCATTCGATTCCGCCCTGACCAGGTGGTCGGGCATGCTGGATGGTGCTTCCATCTCGTGACGGGGAAGGGGAGTGCTCGGGGCGGTCGACGCGCCTTAGCCGATGCTGCGGCCGTCCCGGGGCCTACCGCCAGGCACCGATCCGCGAAGCCGGCCAGTCACCGGGCCGGTGAAGACGTGCACACCGCGCAGGCCGGTGGTGTTCCGTATGGGGACGTCAAGTTGTAGGGCAGGACCATGACGTCCAACTCCTCTCGCTGCTCATGTTGAGAGGCCACTGCGACCGCCCCGGCCCTGGTGGGTCCGGGACGGCACAGAGTGCGCGCAGCTCGCGGTTCAGCCGGCCGTCTCGATGCCGTCGCGCAGGTGGGTGCGCGCCCAGGCCAGCAGCGACGGCTGGTCACCGTCGGGGCTGGTCAGTGCGTCGGTGAGGTAGGTGACGGCGGAGTCCAGTTCCTCGCTGGCGTCCTGCCAGTTGCCGATGCTGGACGCGGCGAGGACGTCGCGGACTTCTTCGACCAGGCCGATGAAGGCGTTCGGGGTGGCGCCGCGCTGCGACTGGTCTCCGATGAGGGCAGCGAGGTCGGTGGCGAAGGTGTCGGTCTTGGTCTGGACGGCCATGGGGGCCTCCTTCAGTAGTCGAGCCGGATCGTGATCGGGGTGCGCGGGTCACCGGCGCTGGTGTGGACGGTGCGGCGGTGGGCGGCGAGGCCGGCGCCCCCGCCCTGGACGGGCAGGTGGCAGTCCGGGCAGCCGTGGAACCAGGCGTCACCGTCCGGGAGTCCGGCCGGGGTGAGCGGGTGCGGGGGCGGTCCGGGAGCGGCGCGGCTCACGCGCGGACCGCGTCCGTGTACTGCTCCTCCGGGTCGGCGCGGCCCTCGGGGTCGTCCTCCTGGTCCTCGCCCTCGGGCGAGCCGTGGACGGTGCAGCGCACGTCCGGGTCGTTCATCAGCTCGCCGGTCAGGGCGCGCAGGAGATCGGTCGCGTTGTAGACCGGCGCCCACGCCTTGCCTTCGCATTCGTCGTCGGCCGCGCAGCCCACCAGGGCCTCGAAGCCGACGTCGCCCGCACCGTCGATGTCGGTGCGCAGGGCGAGGTACAGGCTGTCCGCCCCGAGCCGGAGTTCGGCGACGCGGTCTCCGTCAGCGAGCTGACAGGCGTCGCGCCACGCCACATCGGCAGGATCTCGGGGCCAAAGGTGCGGCGGACCAGGAGCAGGTCGCCCAGGCCCTCACCGCCGTCCCAGCCGAGATCCTTGCGCCGGGCGTCGCTGACGCGTTGCAACAGCGCCTCCAGGCGGTGGATGTTCTCCGCGACAACGACGTGGTCGAATCCCTCGCCGGGCAGGCCAGAGAACGCAGTGACCATGGCGGCGTACTGCGCGCGGACGACCGGCTCGGGCACGCGCCGGTTCGCGGGCCGGCCTTCCTGGCGTTCGACGCACACCGGCAGTTCTCAGGAGGTCGCCGATCCTGAGGCAGACGCACAACGGAGTCTTCGCAGCTCAGTGGCTATGAGTCGGCACCGTAGTAATCACAACATGTGTGGCACAAGGCATATCGGCCGGCTTCACTCGTCCGTGGTCGCCAGTCGGCGGCTGCTGAAGGTGACGGCGGCTTGGCAGCACTCCGCTGACGACAAGCCGCCGCTGGTGCACTGTGGCTTCATGTGAAGGGGCTGGGCTCGGTTCTGTTTCACACGCCCTCGGCCGGGCTTCCCTTGCGGATTGATCATTCCACGGCCCCTTCGATGGCGGAGCCCGACAGCGTCTCCAGGGCGACGATTCGCTGGCTGTTTCGGTGATCCGGTTCGTCGGACAGCCGATCAAATCAATCCGGGGAGGTCCCGGTGTTCACGCACGGCGTTCCCACTGCTCCGCTCGACCGGGATCCACAGCTGGGAGTCGGTCTCCGCACCGACCTCCACCGGCTGAGTCCGCAGGAGCTCCGGACCTGTCCGGCTCGTGTACGGGTTCGAAGGGAACCATTGCGTGAACACGTCTCGCCACAGCTCCTGAAGGGCACTCGGATAGGGCCCGTGGTTGTCGAAGACCGCCCAGGTCCCGGCTGGCACGTCGAGGGCGTCGAGCTCCTCGGCTGCCACCTCGGGACCGGTCACCACGCCGATCCAGTAGTCCGCCTCGGCGCCCTCTTCCCGGCTGTCGGTCAGGTACACCACCGCCGACAGGATCCCGTCCGGCTCCTGGCCAGTCAGCTCCTTCATCCGCACGATTGCCTGCCTCTCCAGGCTTTCCAGGTGCGCCGCGGCGGCCGCGTTGACCCCCTCGTGCACGAGCCGGACTTGGGCCTTCTTGCCGAGGACTCGGAAGGACTCCTTCTCCACGATCCGGTAGCGCATGGTCGTGCTCCCTTCGACGACCACACGGAAGGACATACGCGGCTGTGCGGTGAGTACCGCGCCCGTGCGCCGGGCCTCACCAGGCCCGATTCCGTGCACCGACCGGAATGCCCGGGCGAACGCCTCGCCCGAGCTGTACCCGTACCGCACCGCAATGTCGAGCAGCGTCAGGTCCCCGGCCAGCACCTCGGCCCCGGCGAGCGTCATCCGCCGGCGCCGCACGTAGACCGGAAGCGGCATCCCGGCGAGCGCGGAGAACAGCCGCCGGAAGTGGTACTCCGACACCGCAGCGATCCGCGCCACCTCGGCCATATCGACCTCCCGGTCGAGGCAGGCCTCCAGATGGTCCAGCGCCTGATTCAGCCGCTCCAGCACGCCTATCCGCCCTTCCTTCCTGTGCCTCCACCATAGGAACGACCTTCCTGCCATCCAGCCAAACGCAGCCGCAGCGGCCGACACCCGAACCCAAGCCGGAGTCGCTCACTGCGCGCGGCGCCCTGACGGTCATCGGCGCTGCGATCTCGGGCGCCGGCCAGGCCATCGGCCGGCCGCGCGGCCGTCAGGCCGCGTTGCTGGAGTAGAGAAGATTTGATCGCGCCAGGCCCGACAAAACCGGTGCGGGAATTGTTGGGCACGAAGCCCTGGCGTTGCATGAGGCTTACGCCCATGACTGATGTTAAGGGGTTTTGCGAGCCGCGGTTCGAGGCAGTCCGGGCGGCCCTTGCAGCCTTGCTCAGCAACGACGACGTGGGTGCCTCGGCGGCTGTCTACGTTGACGGCGAGCCGGTGGTCGACATCTGGGGCGGGTACGCCGATGCGGACCGCTCCGTCGGCTGGGAACGCGACACCCTCACCGGCGTGAACTCGACGACCAAGAACATGACCGCCATGTGCGCGCTGATCCTGGCCGACCGGGGCGAACTCGATCTGTCCGCGCCGGTCGCCGCCTACTGGCCCGAGTTCGCCACGGCCGGTAAGGAGAACGTGCTGGTACGGCACGTGCTGTCGCACACCGCGGGACTGCCGGACCTGTCCGGGCCGACGACGGTCCAGGAGCTCTACGACTGGGAGAGCGTGACGGCAGGGCTGGCCGCGCAGGCACCCGAATGGGAGCCGGGAACGGCCGCCGGCTATCACGCGCTCACCTTCGGCTACCTCGCGGGGGAGATCGTCCACCGCATCACCGGCCGCAGTCTCGGCGAGTTCTTCGCCGAAGAGGTGGCCAAACCGCTCGGCGCGGACTTCCACATCGGCCTCTCCACCGAACATGACGACCGCGTCGCACCGCTCATCCCGCCGCCGTCACGGACCGACGAGTACACCGCCAGCGCGCCGCTCAGACCGGATGGCACACGCCGGGAAAACACCGGTGTGGCGATCCGGGTCAAGGACGCCAACTCCCTGGCCTGGCGCCGTGCGCAGATCCCTGCGGTAAACGGCTTCGGCAACGCTCGCTCCGTCGCCCTCGTCCAGTCGGTATTGGCGAACCATGGTTCGGCCGGCGGCGTGCGACTGCTGTCCCCCCAGGGTTGCGAGCCCGCATGGCAGGAGGTGTTCCGCGGTGACGACCGCGTGCTGGGCACCCCAATGTGCTGGACAGTGGGCTTCGGCAAGTTCGGCAACACCTTCGGCTGGGGCGGCTGGGGCGGCTCGCTGGTCGCGAGCGACCCCGACTCACGCATAACGGTGGCCTACGTCATGAACCAGATGATCGACCGGGACCGGCAGGAAGACAACCGCGGCATGGAGATCATCATGGCCGCCTACAGCGGACTGCAGTGACAACCCACGGGAGGGGGAAGTGCACGGACTTCCCGTTCTCAGTTCCACAAGTGAGCGGAACGTGCTCCTGGCCCCATACCGGCGGTCCCAGCGCGAGCACTCGGTCCCGCGCCCCGTTCCAGACGGCCATGGCTTCCCGTTGACCATGGAGGCCCTCTTCGCCGGGGACGTCATGGCCACCGGTAGCGAGGGTTCTCGATCCGCTATGTCCTCGCGCTCAATGGCCGGTGTTGAGTCGGCTGATCAACTGGCGGTTGGCGGATCGTGCAGCCTGTAGTTCCTGTTCTCGTTCGTCGAGTTGTCCGCTCAGCTCCCTGACCTGCTGTTCCAGTGTGGTGATGCGGTCCTTGAACTGTCCGATGTCGTCAGGTGCTCCGAGCCCGGACTCCCTCCACGTCTGCTCGCCAAGGAGTTCAGAGAGCTTGGCCTCCAGGTGGCGCATGCGGGTGGCGAGCCGGTTACCCCGGTCCAGTGCATTGGCCAGGTCTGCTTGAAGCGAGGCCCGGCTGACGGCGGGGCTGGTGTCGTTGCCGGGTGGTTCGGCGCTGGCGGCGTGGACCTGGGCGAGCAGGTCCTTGTGACGGTAGAGGAAGGCGCGGTCGACTCCGGCCTGCCGTGCGATGCCCGAGACGCTGATGGTCGTACCGTCCCGATTAGCGGTGTTGATCGCTTTGATGACGCGCTGGCGGCGGCGGGCTGAGTCGGCCTCGCGGCCCTCGATCAAGGGGTTGGTGTTCATGCGGTCCGGTTCGGTCGGATGTCGGGCAGGGGTTGGCGGATGCGGGGCAGGCCGAGGTGGACGACGCTGTTGCGGGCGCGTCGGACCAGGGCGGTGGCGTGGTCGATCTCAGCGCGTTCGTCGTCGGTGAGCTCGTCGACGGAGTCTTTGACGCGGCGGATCAGGCGGCGGACTCGGCTGATCTCGTCGTCGGAGGGCAGGGCCTCGGCTTTCGCCCAGTCGTCGGCGTCGACGGTGGCCAGGAGCCGCTCGCGGGTACGCAGCAGATCCGCGAGGTAGGCCGCCAACCTGACCGCAACCGCCCGCCGCCACGGCGTGCCCACAGTCGCGCTGCGGCTCACCGGCGGGCGCCGGGGCGGGTGGTGAGCCAGGTGGTGACGGCGGCTGCGCCGACACCGATCGCCCGGTGCAGGGCCGCATCAAGCTCCATCCACGCGCTGCCCGGCCCGGTCAGCTCCGAGGTGGCCTTGCCGTCGTCGTCGACGCGGGCGGCCTTGCAGTGCTCGATGTAGCCGGTCTTGCCGGCCTTCTTCGCCAGCCACAGCAGCAGGGCTCCGCGGTCGATCGCGGCGTGGGTACCGGCGTTGATGGCCGCGCCGGCGAGCAGCGCGGTGGGGGTGACGCGGTAGCCGAACGCGCGGGTGATCGCAACGGCCACCCCGAGCTGCACGGCGGTGTACGACGCGACGTGGCAGGCCACCGCGCGCCGGCCGAGGGCGCTGGTGGTCATGGTCGGGCGGGTGGAGTCCGGTGCGGCGGGGGAGCCGTCGGCGTGGACCAGGTCCTCGCCGTACAGGCGCTTCCGTGAAGCCGTCTTCGAGCCCTGGATCCAGTGGTCACAGGCGGGATGCAGCTCGCCGAAGGTGGCCAGCAGGGTGCCGAACAGGGCGAGACGCTCGGTGGTCAGGGGCAGACGGGGCATGCTGGAGTTCTCCCGATCTCGAAGGGGTGAAGGAGCGGGCGGCTGGCCCTTTGCCGATGCGCGGGCCACCCGCCCTGTCCTGTGTCACAACGGGGTTCGTCCGGTCAGGGATCAGCGAATTCGGTGCCGGTCACGCCGCGAGGTCGTGGCGTGAGTCGTGCACGTAGCTGGTGGGATCGGCCGGGGTGCCGTCGTGGCACTCCAGGCAGCTGCCGAGAGTGCGCAGTGGCAGGCAGTGGTGGTACCGGCGCCGGCACTTGGGGCAGCGGGTGCGTGCCTCCATCGCCCGGTCCAGCGCCCGCTCC
>NZ_JBHVST010000211.1:0-6973 GCF_042885015.1 Streptomyces sp. NPDC058086
CGCCCAGCCCCCACCCACCCGCAGCCGAAGAACCCACCGGGGGCCTGGGGGCGGAGCCCCCGGGGATGGGACGGGTAGGGGCGGCGGGGGCGAAACCCGCTTTTCTCCACCCCCGACCCGCACCACCATTCCCTTATGACGACCCACCCACGCTTCTCCCACACCACCCGAGCCCACTCCTTCAACACGGCCGCAGCCCAGTACGCCGCGAACCGCCCCTCCTACCCACCCGCCCTCTTCACCACCCTCGAAGACCTGGCCGCCCGCCCCCTCAAGGGCGCGAAGGTCATCGACGTAGGCGCGGGCACCGGCATCGCCACCACCCTCCTGCACGCCCGAGGTGCGGACGTCATCGCCGTGGAACCCGGCGAGGGCATGGCCGCGGAGTTCCGCCGCGCCCACCCCGACATCCCCCTGGTCCGGGGCACCGGCGACGCCCTCCCCCTCGCCACCGCCTCCGCCGACTTCCTCACCTACGCCCAGTCCTGGCACTGGACGAACCCGGCCCACTCCCTCCCGGAGGCCTTCCGCGTCCTGCGCCCCGGCGGCGCCCTCGCGCTCTGGTGGAACACGTCCGCCCTCGACGTCCCGTGGATCGCCGCCCAGGCCCGGCGCATCGATCAGTACTTCGAGGACGCCCACCCCACCGAAGAAGGCGACGCCCAGCCCACCGAAGAAGGCACCGCCACGGAAACCGAGGAAGGCACCGCCACCAAGACCAAAAAGGACACCGAATCCCACCAGCGAGCCGCAGGCTTCCTCACCGAACGAGCCTTCAAAGGCGCCCCCGAACCTCCGCCCCACACCCACCGCTTGGTCCGCTGGAGCCGCCACGTCCCCGTGGACACCCACCTCGCCAACATCGGCAGCCACTCGGCCTTCCTGATCCTCGGCAAGGAGGACACCGACGCCTTCCTCGCCGAGGAGCGCACCCGCCTCCTGGAGACCTTCCCGGACGGCCAGGTCGAGGAGGTCTACGAGGTACTGGTGATCGTGGCCACCCGCTCGTGATCGCGCGCGGCGGCCCACCGCTCCAGGGCCGCCGCACACGCGTGGTCCACATGCCGCAGCCCGCCCAGCTCCAGCCGTACGTCACGGTCGTGCGGCAACGCCTCCAAGGCGTCCAGCAGCTTCGGCAGCCGCAGGAACGTGGCGTTCCCCATCACCCGTACGACCATCCCCGCCGCCCCCCGGTCCTCCGTCTCCACATGCACATGGCTGATGTCCCACGCGGTCTTGGCGACGGCGAGCGCAAGCCCGACCAGCACCCCTTCAAACAGATTCCCCACCACGATCGCCACCGCCGTCACACCCAGTACGACCACCTCCCCGCGATGCCCGCGCCACAGCACCCGCACCTCCCGCACCGGTACCAACTTGCAGCCCGCGTGCACCAGCAACCCCGCCAGCGCCGCCACCGGAATGATCCCGAGGACTCCGGGCACCACCACCGTGAAGACCAGCAGCCACACCCCGTGCAGTACGCGCGAGACCTTGGTCTGCGCCCCGGCCTGCACATTCGCCGCGCTCCGCACGATCACCGCGGTCATCGGCAGCGCCCCGAGCGCCCCGCACACGGCGTTCCCCGCACCCTGCGCGATGAGCTCACGGTCGTAGTCGGTCCGCGGCCCCCGGTGCAGACGGTCCACCGCCGCCGCGCTGAACAGCGACTCGGCGGAGGCGATCAAAGCGAAGGCGACCACCGTCCCGAGCATGCCCACTTCCGTGAGCCGGCCCAGGTCCGCCAAGGACGGCGGCTGTACGGCATCGAGCAGCCCGCGCACCTCGACCCGCCGCACGGGCAGATCGAACACCCCGGTCGCAACCGCCGCGAGTGCCACCGCCAGCAACGGCGCCGGCACCACCCGCGCCCCGCGCCGCCAACGCGGCCACAGCAGCAGTACGACCACGGTGGCGCCCCCGACCGCGAGAGCCACCGGGTCCGCGTCCCCGGGCAGCGACACCAGCCCGGCGATCTTCCCGAGCCCGCTCGCGGGCGCGGACGCGTCACCCATCGCGTAGACCTGGCCCGCGATCAGCACGAGCCCGATCCCGGCGAGCATCCCCTGCACCACCGCGACGGACACGGCCCGGAACCACCGCCCGAGCCGCAGCGCCCCGAGCGTGAGTTGCACCAGCCCGGCGCCGAGCACCAGCACACCCAGGGCCCGCAGCCCGTACGTCTGCACCGCCTCGTACACCAGCACGGTCAGCCCGGCCGCGGGTCCGCTCACCTGAAGGCTGCTCCCGGGCAGCACCCCGGCGACCAGGCCACCGACTATCCCGGTCACCAGCCCCAACTCGGCCGGCACGCCCGAGGCGATGGCGACCCCTACACACAACGGCAACGCGACAAGAAACACGACGAGAGACGCGGACAGATCGGCTCGACGCAGATCGGCTTTACGCATGGCGACGGCACCTCCGGTTGAGTGCGGAAGATGCGTGGGTGCCGTGCCGGGGGAGGGCACGGCGGATCCAACGGCGCGGCACCAAGGCCGGTGGGCATATGACCGCGCACTGAAATCCATTGTCGGTAACGGGAGTTGATCGCGCAGCCCTTCCGTGTAACCGCCGAGTGAACACGGAAGCGCACCACCCCACCGCACGCCGGAGCTCCCCCTTCCGATCGCGCCGCCGCGCGCCTGCGCCGTCGGATGCGACCGGGCTTGACGGAGCCACCCCTCCCGCGCAATATTCATCGCATGATGAATATTACTCCCCGGCCCCCCGACCGCCCCACGGCCACCACCACCTCCCAGGCCACGACCATCACCCCCCTGTCCTCCCAGCCCCCGGCCACCGCCATCCGCGCCGAAGGCCTCACCGTCGTACGCGGCCCCCGCACCGTCCTGCGCGGCCTCGACTTCGCCGTACCCCGCGGCCAGATCACCGGACTCCTCGGCCCCTCCGGCTGCGGCAAGTCCACCCTCATGCGCACCATCGTCGGCACCCAGGCCAAAGTCACCGGCACCCTCGAAGTCCTCGGCCGCCCCGCCGGCGACGCCGCACTGCGCTCCCGCATCGGATACGTCACCCAGGCCCCCTCGGTCTACGACGACCTGACCATCCGTCAGAACCTCGACTACTTCGCCGCGATCCTCGACCCCGGCCGCGCCGCCGCCGACCGCCGCGACGCCCATGTCACCCAGGCCATCGCCGACGTCGACCTCACCACCCACGCCGACGCCCTCGCCGGCAACCTCTCCGGCGGCCAGCGCAACCGCGTCTCCCTCGCGGTCGCCCTGCTCGGCACCCCCGAACTCCTGGTCCTCGACGAGCCCACCGTCGGCCTCGACCCGGTCCTGCGCCGCGACCTGTGGAACCTCTTCCACGCCATCGCCACGGAACGGAAGGCGACGCTGCTGGTCTCCTCCCACGTGATGGACGAGGCCGAGCGCTGCCACCGCCTGCTCCTGATGCGCGAGGGCGAGATCGTCGCCGACGACACGCCCGACGCCCTGCGCGAACGCACCGGCCGCGACACCGTCGAGGCCGCCTTCCTCCACCTGGTCGACGAGGCCACCGCGACCGGCGACGCCCGCAAGGAGACCGTCCGATGACCACGGCCACCACCACGCACACGGGCACGGACACGACGGCCCCCGCCCGCCCGAGCGCGATCAACTACTCCCGTACGACCGCCACCGCGACCCGCGTCCTGCGCCAGCTCCGCCACGACCCGCGCACCATCGCGCTGATGATCCTCATCCCGTGCCTGATGCTCGTCCTGCTCCGCTACGTCTTCGACGGCAGCGCGCGCACCTTCGACTCCATCGGGGCCTCCCTTCTCGGAATCTTCCCGCTGATCACGATGTTCCTGGTCACCTCCATCGCCACCTTGCGCGAACGCACCTCGGGCACCCTGGAACGCCTCCTCGCCATGCCCCTTGGCAAGGGCGACCTGATCGCCGGCTACGCCCTGGCCTTCGGCGCCGTCGCCGTCGTCCAGTCGGCCCTGGCCACGGGCCTCGCGGTCTGGTTCCTCGGCCTCGACGTCACGGGGTCCCCCTGGCTCCTGCTGCTCGTGGCCCTCCTCGACGCCCTGCTCGGCACGGCCCTCGGCCTCTTCGTCTCGGCCTTCGCGGCCTCGGAATTCCAGGCGGTCCAGTTCATGCCGGCGGTGATCTTCCCCCAGCTCCTCCTCTGCGGCCTCTTCACGGCCCGCTCCACCATGCACCCCGTCCTCGAAGCCCTCTCCGACGTCCTCCCCATGTCCTACGCCGTCGACGGCATGAACGAAGTCCTCAAGCACACCGACATGACGGCCAACTTCGTCCGCGACGCGTTCATCGTGGCGGGATGCGCCCTCCTGGTCCTGGCCCTGGGCGCCGCGACCCTGAGGCGCCGCACCGCATGACGAACCCACGCCGACGGCCCCCAGGGGCACGGGGAACCGCGCGCCCAGCCCCCACCCACCCGCAGCCAGAGAACCCACCCCCGTCCGCCCAACGGACACCCCACCCCGCCCAACCCCCCAAGTGCGAGGATGACCCCAGGACGACGCACCCCCGGAGGGCACCCGCACCATGACCCAGAAAGTCGCAGTCCTCGGCACCGGCAAGATCGGCGAAGCCCTGCTCAGCGGAGTGATCCGATCAGGCTGGGCCCCCGCCGACCTGCTGGTCACGGCCCGCCGTCCCGAGCGCGCCAGGGAACTCCAGGAGCGCTACGGCGTCACCGCCGTCACCAACGCCGAGGCCGCCAAGAACGCCGACACCCTGATCCTCACGGTCAAGCCGCAGGACATGGGCACCCTCCTCGACGAACTCGCCCCCCACGTCCCCGCCGACCGCCTGGTGATCAGCGGCGCGGCGGGCATCCCCACCTCCTTCTTCGAGGAGCGCCTGGCCGCGGGCACCCCCGTCGTCCGGGTCATGACGAACACCCCCGCCCTCGTCGACGAGGCGATGTCCGTCATCTCCGCCGGCAGCCACGCCACCGAAGCGCACCTCGCCCACACCGAGGAGATCTTCGGCGCCGTCGGCAAGACGCTCCGTGTCCCCGAATCCCAGCAGGACGCCTGCACCGCGCTCTCCGGCTCGGGACCGGCGTACTTCTTCTACCTGGTCGAGGCCATGACGGACGCGGGCATCCTGCTCGGCCTGCCCCGCGACAAGGCCCACGACCTGATCGTCCAGTCCGCGATCGGCGCCGCCGTGATGCTCCGCGACAGCGGGGAGCACCCCGTGAAACTCCGCGAGGCCGTCACCTCTCCCGCGGGCACCACGATCAACGCGATCCGCGAACTCGAGAACCACGGCGTCCGCGCGGCCCTCATCGCCGCACTGGAGGCAGCCCGCGACCGCAGCCGCGAACTGGCCTCCGGCAACAGCTAGAGGCAGCGGGGCCGGGGCCACCGCCCCGGCCCGCCGTCAATGACCTCTCTCCCCTCGGGGACTTCAGCCGGCGGCCAACAGCCCGATCGCCCGATACGCCGCGTCCACCCGAGGACGCGCCATCTCCCGGGCCCTCCCGGCACCGTCGCGCAAAACCGCCTCCACATATGAGGGATCCGCGCACAACCGTTTGTGCCTCTCCTGCACGGGCCTGAGGAGTTCGATCACGGCCTCGGCGGTGTCCTTCTTCAAAGCGCCGTACGACTCGTACGCACCGCCGAGGGTCTCCGGATCCCCACCTTCACAGGCGGCGAGAATCTCCAGCAGGTTCGAGATCCCCGGCCGCGCCTCGGGGTCGTACAGGACGTCCTGCCCGCTGTCGGTCACAGCCCGCATGATCTTCTTCCGTACGGCATCCGGCTCATCGAGCAGATAGACGACGCCGGGCCCCACGTCATCGCTCTTCCCCATCTTCGACGTCGGCTCCTGCAGATTCATGACCCGCGCCGCGATCTGGGGCCGCGTGGCCCGGGGCACCACGAAGGTGTGCCCGTAGCGCTGGTTGAACCGCACCGCGAGATCCCGGGTCAGCTCCACATGCTGCGTCTGGTCGTCCCCGACCGGCACCTCGTCCGTCCCGTACGCCAGGATGTCAGCCGCCATCAGCACGGGATACGTCAGCAGGGAGAGCCGCACACTCCCGCCCCGCTCCCGCTCGCGAGCGGCCTTCTCCTTGTACTGGATCATCCGCCGCATCTCCCCGTCGGTCGCGACGCACTCCAGCAGATACGACAGCCGCGCGTGCTCGTCCACATGACTCTGTACGAAGACGGTGCACAGCTCCGGATCGAGCCCCGAGGCCAGCAACAACGTCGCCGCCTGCCTACTGAGCCTGCGCACCCGCCCCGGATCGTGGTCCACGGTCAGCGCGTGCAGATCGACGACGCAGAACAAGGCGTCGGCCTGGTGCTGATCGACATCGGCCCACCGCCGGATGGCCCCGAGATAGTTCCCCAGCGTCAGATGCCCGGTCGGCTTGACCCCACTGAAGACCCGTGTCATCACTCCACCTCCTGGTCGAGGCCGCCGCACCCGCCGGCCGGCTCCCCAGGAGGGAGACACAAAAACGGCCGCCGAGGCGGCGGCCGTTGAGTACATACGTGAGTACGGCCGCCCGTCAGGCGGCCCACCACTGCTGGGTGCACGTATGTGTAGTCATGGCGCCGAGCGTACGCCCCCGGAGGGCATCCCGGAGCGGAGTTGACACGCCCCCACCCGGTACGTAATGTTCTCCGAGTTGTCCGACGTGAGCGCCGACCCCGGTCGGTCCCCGGACAGCCATTCCGCAACAAGCATTCAACGAACGGCGACTCGTCGTCGGCTCGTTTTCATGCGTGTTTGCGAAATGAGGAATCCGCGTTCGAAAGGGCGCCACCCCGATTAGCTCGGGAGCCAGGAATCCGCTAAAGTCTCACTCGTCGGAACGGCCCAAGGGCTGGGAAGACAAGCCCCGCTGACTGGGAATCGGACACGAAAGAGTCTGATAGAGTCGGAACCGCCGGAAAGGGAAACGCGAGAGCGAGAACCTGGAAAGCACCGAGGAAATCGGATCGCGAAACGGTCTGATAGAGTCG
>NZ_JBHVST010000212.1:0-6922 GCF_042885015.1 Streptomyces sp. NPDC058086
CAACGCAGTGAACTCCGGCGCTTCGCGCCTCCGGGCCGAGGATGCGTTTCCCTCCCCGGCTGAAGCCGGGGATACCCACGCAAGATCAGGGATGGTTTCAGGGTAGGGCGGACTGTGTATCGGTGACGCCGCGCAGAGCCTCAGCCGCAAACAGGACCCGCTCAGGCCGCAGGTGTCTCGGGACCCCCACCTCTAGCGGCTGCGTGCGTGCCGGAGAGTGGATCTGATCGTCAGTCGGTCCGCGACACGGCCTCGACCACACTGATCTGATGGATCTTGCGCCGACGCGGGCTGCAGTGGACATCGACGACGTCCCCTACCCGGAACCGGTCCTTGAGCTCCGGGTTCCCTTCGCGTGAGAACATCGGTCGGCTCCACTGGTCGACCTCGAAGGACCAGGCTTTCCGCGTCGCCGGGTCCTCGACGGAGCAGCAGTAGTGCGTGACATCCGTGTACGGGTCGTCGTGGTGAGTGTCGTAGTCCCAGCGCGAGATGACGGCACCGCGAAAGCTCGACTCGTCGGGAACCGCCAGGACCCGACGGCGGGCCGGCAGCCACAGGCCCCACAGCAGTACGCCGGTGAGCACCGGAACGGTGTCCCATTCCCAGCCGAACGGCGGGCGCGCGGTCAGGGTCACATCGACCGCGGCGACGAAGGCGGCGCACACGGTCACGGCCAGCACCACGAACTGCCACAGGTGTCCCCAGCGCGGGGTATCCAGCGGCCCGGCGTCCACGACGTGCCACGATCTGCCGTACGAGGACCAGATCCGCTGCGGCTCGCGTACGGGAAGCGCCGATTCGGGACCAGCCGCTCCCACCTGGCGTTTGGGCAGCCGATGCTCTCCAGCGCGGTCGTGGACCCGCCACTCGCGCGCGGCCTGCCGTCCGGCGGCCGTCAACCTGGGCCCGGATTCGAGCGGGACGTCTGACAGCCGCACCAGCCCCAACAGGCTGAGCAATAGGACCGCTTTGAGAATGACCCGCACCCATTCGGGACTGAACGAAACGCCGGCCCACAGGGCGCCGAACCAGGCCGCGAGGGCCGCACCCCGATACAGCAGCGTCACGTACTTGTTCCGGGCCGGCCGCATGAGGCCAAGAGCGGTCGCCTCGTTGCGGACACTGTCCTGAAAGCCGCGCCACCATACCCAGAACTCGTCGCCGTCGCCCGGCCCGAGGGCGCCGATCGGCACGCGGTCGACACCGCCTCGGCAGCGCCGGCGGATCCGTTCGACCACCAGTTCCTCGACGGGCCGCAGCGGCGCCGAGTCGGCGGTCTGCGGGACGATCCGTACGGTCACCGTACCGTCGGCTTTCTCTTCACCCTGCAGTCGGCCCGTGCGGACCATTTCCAGGGCGGTGGTCTCGATGCCCTTCGGAGTTGTCTCCGCGTCTCCCATAAGCAGGTTCACCACACCCGCGGTCAGCATTCGATATTTCATACGCCCCCCAGAAATGTGACCGAGACGACTGTAGATGCTCTTGGGGATCACCGCATCGGGGAAATCACACAGCCGAGGCATCGTCGAAGCTGATGTCCGAGCTGAAAGCCACGAGATGTTCACCGCTGCCCTGTTGAAATAACTGGCTCAGCGGGTGCGTGGATCTCTGCGGCGATTCAGCTGCGCGGGCGCGCTGTCGCCCTCCTGCGCACCAACGGGACCAGCGTCTCGGCCAGGCCACTGGTGAGACTCCGTCAGGTCGGGGCCCCGTTACTGTTGGGCCGCCTGCGCGGGTGCGCAGTTGAGGGGCTTCGCCAAGGGGGCACCAGGCATGTCAGAGGGGTTGGCCCAGTGGGGGCCAGAGCTTTTCATGACGCGGGAACGGGAGCTGCGTCGCGGCCTGGCACCCGAGAACGACGTGGGAAGGGACATCGCGCAAGGGGGGTTCGAGCCCTGCCTGCTGACCCTTCTGCGGCTGTCGGTGGGCAGGCAATCGAGCACCGGTCTCACCAGTGGGTGGTTCCCGAGGGCGCTTGCCCGCACCGGCCACCTCGTCCGCGCGGCTGAGCTGGCGTACACGATCAGTGACGAGCTCAAGCAGGGTACGGAGCTACTGGAGCTGGTGCAGGCCGCGGCGGGCGCGGGAGACCTGGGCGGCGCTCAGGCGCTGGCCGAGTCGATTCCCCTACGGCAGGTGCGGGACCAGGCACTGGTCGCCCTCGTGCCGGCGTGGGCCCGTGCCGGTGAGCGTGACCGGGCCGTCGCTCTGGCGGAGAGGATCCGCTACCCGCACAACTGGGGGTGGGCCTGGGCCCTGTTGGCGAAGGCGGTGGCGGACAGCGGCGACATCGACGAGGCGCTCAGGTTTGCCGCTCGCGCCGACGACGTGGTGAGTTCTTACGCCGCCGACGGGACGGAACAGGTGCTCGCCCTCCTCGTGGAGGTGGCCGTCGCCAGCGGCGACCATGACCGGGCCGCTGCACTTGCCGACCGCGTGGAGGACATCACCCGCTCCCGCGACTCGACAAGGTGGTCCGAACCACGGCCCCTGGCGGTGGTGTTGGCCCGTGAGGCGCTGGCGGGAGACCTTGACCGGCTCGATGCTCTCCTGCGCACCCCGCCCGGACCGGCCGTCGGCGCCGGGGGCACGGTATGCGGGTGGGCGCTCGGCGAAGCCGCCGAACAGCACATGGTGGTCCCGGAAGGAGACCTGGACGAGGCCGCCGTTCGCCCGTTCCCTCCTGGATCCCCGCTCGACGCCTGGGACATGGCCTGTGTGCTGGACGCGGTCGTTCACAGCGCCGACCAGGACGTGGTCCTGGCCCTTGCCGACCGGGCCGAGACACTGCTCGAGACCGGCGACGGCCGTGATCACGACATTCTGCTGAGGTCCTTGACACTCCTGCTGGCCAGGCATGGGCAGGTCGAGCGGGCCATGGCCCTCGCCGGCCGTCTCGACCCCGATCTGTCCGTGGCGCGGCAGGCCGACATCCTCGGAGAACTGGCCCGGTCCGGTGACACGGGCGGTGCCGAGGCTCTCGCCCACACGATCAACGACCGCAGGGCACAGGACAGGGCGCTGATCGAAGTGGTCCGGGAGCTGGCCCGGGGTGGCGATTCAGGCCGGGCCGAGGCTCTCGTCCACTCGATCGACGACCGCTGGGCGCAGGGCGAGGCACTGGTCGCGGTCGTCCGGGAGTCGGCCCGGCACGGCGATCACGCGCGGGCCGAGGCTCTCACCCGCTCGATCGCCCACCGCGCGACACGAGCCCGCGCCCTGGCCGCACTCGTGCAGTTGTCCGAGCCGTCCCACGCCCGCAGGCTCGCCGCGCAGGTCGTGAGGGTTGCGGGCGACTGGGATCCTGTTCTGCCGGCCCTGGAGCGGATCGTGCCCCGTTCCGTGGCAGTCGTCGCCGATCGGACGATGAGCTGATCCGGGGCAGCCTCCTGATTGTCAGTGCTGCCTGCGAGACTCGTTCCATGATTCCGAAGCTGCCCTTGCACAGCCCTCGTTGGCTTGACCTCGACGGTGTGAAGGTCGAAGAGGTGAAAGCACTCCTGGAGCAGTTGTCCTCCGCGGCTGTCGCCGGGAGCGGCGATGGATGGAGGCAGACCTGGACGTACCTGGCCGGCGGTTTGATGGACGACGGGACCGTCTTCGACGGGGCCTATGCCGCTCTGCCGCATCTCGTCGAGGCGGCAGCGGCCCTGCCTCCGGGACAGACCGCCGACTTCTGGGTGGACTTGGGATGCATCGTGACCGCGGAGGACAGGCCCCCCGTCCCGGCCGATCTCGAGACGGGGTTCGGCGCCGCACTGCGTCTGGCCGAGCGGGCGGCCACCCGAAGCCTCCTTGCCGCCGATACTGCTCCGCAGGTCTGCGCCCACCTCGTGCTCGCCTGCGTGGCCTTCGCCGGCCACCACATGGGCGAAGCGCTGTGGCGGTTCCCCGATCCCCGGGAAGCTGACCTCCTGCTGATATGTCCCGCGTGCGAGAGTGATACCGAGATCCCCGACTTCTTCGTCGACCCGGCACGTCCGCCCGCCGAGGCTCCGGGGCTCCCTGATCCCGCCCATGTCAGGCAGGGAGGACATACCTGGGGCGAGGTCGCTGCAGCATTGCGCGAGGAAGCGGTGGGAGAGGAGTGGGAGCCCTTCCTGCGGGTGGCACGCGAGGTCGCGATGGCCGGGGTACCCCCCGAAACACCGGGGCAAGCCGTCCTGTGTCTGGTCGTCGGCATGGTCGCAGTCGCGGGCACTCCGCAACAGGACGCAAGGGAGTTGGCCCGCCAACTGATGGCGCTCACCGGAGACTTCCGCTGCTGGGACTGCGAGCGGACGTGGACGATCGCCGACGGCCTGGCGGAGAACCCGGCCGGTGCGAGCCCCCGGCACCGTCCGACGGAGGCGCGGGCGGACTCCGACGAGTCGGCCGCCACGGTGGAGTCGACGGCGCCCGGACGAACAGGTGAAGCGGCGACTCGGTTCCGGCAGAACGGGAACGCGGTGCTCGCGGCCGACGGCACCCCCTGGGGCCGTATGTCGGTGTTCTCCGATTCGGCGCCCGGTTCATCCGGGGGTGTCGACGCGCTGGCGGTGGTGTCCTGCCCGGGTCGGCCGACGCTCGTGGCCGGCGCCGGGGACAGGGGCGTGGTGTGCCTGTGGGACGTGGCCGACGCTCGGCTTGTCCATGCCCCGCTGCCAGGACATCGTGACCGTATCCGCTCGATGACGACCCTGCCCCTGCCCGACGGCCGCGTCCTTCTGGCGAGCGGAGGCGACACCGGGACGATCGCCCTGTGGAACCCCGTCACCGGGCAGCCGATCCGCGAACCGGCCGGGGACTGGCCTGGCGGGGTGACCGGAATGTGTACCGCGATCGTCCCCGACGGCCGCACCCTGCTCGTCACCGCCACCCCCCGAGGCGCGGTCCGGCTGTGGGATCCGGAAACCGGTGAGTGCGTCGGGCGCCTCAACCCCTATGGCAGTCCGATCCAGTCGATCGCCGCCGTCCCGATCGCCGCCGGCCACACACTGATCGCGGCCGCGGACACCGCGGGCCGCCTTCATGTGTGGGACCCGGCCGTCGAGGACCCCTGGGAAAACGGCGCGGCCGTGCAGTTGAGCGCCAGTGCCCTCGCCGATGCCGACCACCGGGTGGTAACCGTGGCGGCTGTGCCCACACCCGACCGAACCATGTTGGCCACCGGAGACAACCAGGGCGTGGTCATGCTGTGGGACCTTGCCACCGGTGCCCCGGTCGGCGACGGTCTGCCCGCCTCGACAGGCACCGGGGGCCTGCCGGTCATCACCGCCTCCACCCTGCACGGCGGCCGCACGGTCCTGGTCACCGGCACCCGTCACGGTCACCGGCTGCGGGTATGGGAACCGGAGACCGGCGCGGTGGGGCACATCGCCCTGGATGTGGTGCTCACCTGTCTGGCCACCGCGGGTCCGGACCTGATCGTCGGGCACGACCGCGGGGTCCTCAGCCTCCCGCTCACCAGACGATGAACGCGTTCAGCCGAGACCCGTCCCACCCCGTCGCGCGGAGCCTCGGGACGGATGTCGAGAACCCGCGCGACGTGCGCGACAGGCCGGTGCCTGTGGCTCGAACCTCGCGGATACCGCCCCGTTACCTTTCTCGTGGCCCCGCAATGGGGCGCCTGGCCCCCGGGTCCGGTATGGCTGTTTGCCCCCTGTCGAAGTCGATGACCTGGGGGGTGTTGCCGCCGGGCTTCGGGGCACCGCTTGACCGCTGATGAGGGGCCTGACGACCGCCTGGTCCGGCGCAATGCCGGGCCGCTTGAGGGTGGGGATGTCTGCGTAACGTGGTTGCCGGCGTGTGGTGCCGCAGGGACGGCCGGGAGTTTCAGGAGACGAGAGGTGAGGGGCACACGCGGATGGTCGACACGACCGCGATAGATCTCTTCCTCGGCCTGGACCTGGGCAAGGAGTTCCACCACGCCCACGGCCGGACCGAGAACGGCAGAACCGTGCACGACAAGCGGCTGCCCAACACCGAGCCGAAACTGCTGGACCTGTTCACCAGGCTGGTGGCGAAGTTCGGGACCGTCCTTGTGATCGTGGACCAGGTCGCCAACATCGGTGCGCTGCCGCTGACGGTGGCCCGCGCGGCCGGCTGCCGGGTGGCCTACCTGCCCGGGCTGTCGATGCGGCGGGCCGCCGACCTGCACCCGGGCGAGGCCAAGATCGACGCCCGGGACGCGTTCGTGATCGCCGAGACTGCCCGCACCATGCCGCACACCCTGCGCGCGGTGGACCGCGACGACGAGGTACTGGCCGAGCTGACGATGCTCACCGGCTACGACAACGACCTGGCCGGAGAGGTCAACCGCACCACCAACCGGCTGCGCGGCCTGCTCTCCCAGATCCACCCCTCCCTCGAACGCGTCCTCGGCCCCCGCCTGGCCTACCCCTACATCCAGGCCCGGGGGTAGCCGCGTTCGTCGCGGAACAGCTGGGGAGCGACCGGCATGTTCGACTGCTTCGAGCACATCGGCGGCAAGGTCGCCCGGCCTGCCGACCTCGACCTCACCCCCAGCGATCGATCAACTGCCCATACCCGTCAGTAAGTTGTCTGCGCGGCCCGTGGCCTGCGCAGCGGTTATTAATCAGGGTGACAAAACAGGCGAAATTGAGATTACTCGGATGCGCCATTATCTGACCGACCACGCTGACACCGAGGCTGTCAGCCAAGGCCGAGGCTGCTGAGAGCCGTCGTCCAGTCAGTGACGATGGCCCGCTGGGCGGCGGCGAGGGTGACCTTC
Source organism: Streptomyces sp. NPDC058086 (assembly GCF_042885015.1). Taxonomy (NCBI): domain Bacteria; kingdom Bacillati; phylum Actinomycetota; class Actinomycetes; order Kitasatosporales; family Streptomycetaceae; genus Streptomyces; species Streptomyces sp. NPDC058086. Next base: position 6,737 of record NZ_JBHVST010000212.1, read on the forward strand.
CCGGCGCAGACGGCGGTGTGCAGTTTCGTCTCCACCGGGTCCTTGCGGTTGTTGACCCCGCCGCCCGTCTTGTGGCCCGGGTCCGGCGGCTCGATCCACAGGTTGCGGGGATCGTTCGGGTCGCCGCCCACCTGCAGGCTGATGAGGTGGTCGTACTCGGCATCGCCCATGGGGCCCTTGTAGCCG
>NZ_JBHVST010000213.1:0-6920 GCF_042885015.1 Streptomyces sp. NPDC058086
TGCCGGACGGTGGGCCGCATGAGGAACTTGTACGCACGGATCACCCCAACGCCCGCCCCCTCCGGTCGAGTTCACCCAATCCTATTCCATTTGCACATTTGGCGTAGTCATCACGCTGGGAACCAGAACCCGATATCCGTCGAGGAAACCACGTCATCCACAACCTTCACGCCCACTTGGTGTTCGTCACCAAGTACCGGCGGGAAGTCTTCAATAGCGAGATGCTGACGCGCTGCGAGACGATCATGCGGGACGTATGCGAGAGCTTCGGCGCACAGCTGCGGGAGTTCAACGGCGAAGGTGACCACGTCCACCTGCTCGTGCACTACCCGTCGAAAATCGCCCTGTCCAAACTCGTCAACAGCCTCAAGGGGGTCAGCTCCCGCTACCTGCGCGCGGAGTACACCGGCCGGATCAACCGGAGCGGGACAGGCTCGGTGTTCTGGTCCCCGTCCTACTTCGCGGGGTCCTGCGGCGGCGCACCACTGAGCATCGTCAAGGACTACATCGACAACCAGAAGCGCCCAGCCTGACCGTCACCCCGCAGACGCAGTGATCTCCGGCGCTTCGCGCCCCCGGGCCGAGGATCGCATTCCCGCCCGGCCTGAAGGCCGGGATTCCCTGCGAAGAAAAAAGGGATGGACCTTCGACGAGTTCACCGCTCTCACCCGCACCACGGTCGTCGCCGACCTGCACTGCGCGACCGGCCCCACCAGTTAGCGGTGTCGAACGTGGGTGTCGCCACCGTTGTCGTCGCTGCCACCGTGGTGATCGTCGCGGTGGTCGTCGGTGGCGCCGTCCCGGTCGTCGCGGCGGCGATCGTCGCCCGCCGTCTCCTACTCCGCCCTCATGATCCGGCCGTTGCTCTGGTCGACGTACACCTTGTGCCGGCTGCCGCTCCAAGAGCGGGTTCGACGTGAGGGACTCCGGTTGACGGCCGCTGATCTGGTCGAGGCCGGGGCCAGTGACCTGGAGGTGGCCCGGCAATTCAGGGTGACCCGGATGTCGGCGAACCGCTGGCGTCGGGCGCTGACTGAGGGTGGTCGGCAGGCCCTGGTCTCCAAGGGGCCCGGCGGTGCCCGCTGCAGGCTCGATGCGAGTCAACTGCGTTTACCGCAGTCGGTGTTGGATGTCGGCCCGGCCGCCGCGGGTTGGGGCGACCAGTGCTGGACTCTGGTGAGGATCGTCGAGGTTGTGCGCCGCCGGTTCGGCGTGGAGTACACCCTGGCCGGGCTGGACCTGCTGTTGCACCGCATCGGCTGGAGCGTTCAGGTCCCTTCCCGCAAGGCCACCGAGCGCGACGAGGCGAAGATCGCCGCCTGGAAGGACGAGCAGCGGCCCGTCATAAAAAGACGGCGGCGGACCTGGGCGCCTGGCTCTCCTTCGAGGACGAAGCAGGCCAGGGCCTGAGGCCGCCGAAGGGTCGAACCTGGGGCCGACGAGGCCACACGCCCGTCGTGCGGGTCACCGCCGCGGGCACTGAACGCGTCCCCATGGCGGCACTGATCTGCACCAAGTCCGGCCACCGGCGCGGCTGATCAACCGCATCCACCTCGACCGCGGCCCCGCCAAGGGCCGGCGCAAGGGTTTCACCGAGACCGACCACGCCCGCCTGTTCGACGCCGCACACCAGCAGCTCGGCACCCCCGTCGTCCTGGTCTGGGACTGTGAGAATGGCGGGGTCTCGTTCGGACCACGGCCTGGCTCGGTGCGGGACTGACCTTGCTGTCCAGAGAGTTGATCTGCCGACCGTGGTCCGAACGGGCGTGCCGACCCGGCGAGCATTCATCCGGCAAGAGCCGGCACCGCCGCCTCAACCGCGGCGGCAACCGACAAGCGAACGCGGCGCTCTACCGCATCGTGCTCACTCGCCTCCGACGCGAGGAACGAACCCAGCACTACCTCGAACGACGCAGCGCTGAGGGCAAGACCAAACGCGAGATCATCCGGTGTCTCAAGCGCTACGTGGCACGAGAGATCTACCAATACATTCGAGCCGTCTCACTGCCACAACCGGCACCTGGCACCGGTTGACAGCACATAGGGGCATCAATCTGAACACGCACGTCAGCCGCGCCATGCGGGAGCTGGTCGACGCCCGATTATGGCTGACCGTCTACCAGCTGCCGCCGTACGCGCCCGAGTTCAATCCGGTCGAGGGCGTGTGGTAGCACCTGAAACGGTCGCTGGCCAACCTCACCGAACACAGCCTCGACCAGCTCACCGCGTTGGTGAAGACGCGGCTGAAGCGGATGCAGTATCGCCCCCGCCTCATCGAGGGACTTATCGCCAAAACCGGGCTCGACCTCCAACCTCCACAACCCCGGCCGTTAAAGGTCTCCTACAAAGAGGAAGCCACCAGGTCGCGGTCCACCGTGATGGTGTCGCGATCCAGCGCGGGCAACCCCAGGTGGTCACAGATCAGCTGGGTCAGCTGCTCCTCGTAGGTCTCGTTCTGATGGTCCAGTCCGGCCGCCGTGATGAGGGGGGCCATCTTGTTGGGCCAGTATTCTCCGACGTGGTCGGGATTTTCGTAGTCGATGCAGGACGATACCTGGCCATCCTGGAAGTGGTACGCCTTGGGCCCGTGGGCCTTGGCAACGCACGGGTTGGGAACGAACACCATCAGCTCAGCGCCCTGGGGGCACAGCTCGCGGTAGTCGATCTCGTCGTAGTCGTCGCGGTTGAACATGTGGTGCACGATCACGCCCCAGTCGCCGGCTGCCGTGTCGTTTCCGTAGGCGAACGGCGGCCGGTGCCGCGCGGACAGACCTTCGGCCATGGCAGCCAGACTGGTCCCCTTGAAGTAGACCAGGACGGTTTCGTCTTCCCGGTACCGCTCTTCTTCCACCCACGCTATGACGCCGCAGTCGATCCACCTTGTCATGCTCAGCAACATATCCGGCGCCACTGACATACCAACGCCCAGAGCCGCCACTCGACGCCAAGGCCAACCGCCTCACCCGCGCCGTCGGGGCAGAACGCTCCGGTCGCCGACTCACGCGCCCACTCGCTGAAGCGCTCCTTACCTTGTTGGCGGGTTGATTCCGGTCCTTCGTACGATCGGGAGACCCAGGGGCCTGGGTGTGGCTGAAAGCGCTCATGCCGTACGTGTGGCTTTGACTGATAGGCCGCCCAGTGCCCCGCGACGACACGGCCACTCATTGGGATGCGCGAACAGAGATCGCTTCGTAAGGACACGCCGGCGTGGTCGTCTGCAGGGACCAGTCAACCGATCGGCGAGGGAGGCTCGGGTGCCCGAGCTCTGGGCGGGGACGGATGCCGGCAAGGCCGCGCACCACTGCACGGTGATCGACACGGACGGAACGAAGATCCTCTCGCGCCGAGTACCGAACAACGAGGCTGAGCTGCTGGGGCTCATAGGCGACGTCCTTGCACCGGCCGAGGACGACCCGGTGACCTGGGCAGTCGATCTGAACGCGGGCGGAGCCGCCCTGCTGATCGCTTTGCTCACCAGTCACGGTCAACGACTTCTCTACATCCCTGGCCGCACCGTTCACCATGCCTCCCACAGCTACCGAGGGGACGGCAAGACCGATGCCAAGGACGCCTACGTCATCGCCGACCAGGCACGGATGCGCCGGGACCTGCAGCCCCTGCAGGACTGGGACGAGATCGCGGTGGACCTGAAGATCCTCACTGCTCGCGCTATGACCTGGCGGCCGACCGCACGCGGGCCATCAACCGCCTGCGGGCTCAGCTGCTGGAGTACTTCCCCGCTCTGGAGCGGGCGTTCGACTACGCCGCGTCCAAAGGCGCCCTCACTCTGCTGACCGGCTACCAGACGCCAGCAGCTCTGCGCCGGATCGGCGCGAGCCGGCTGACGAGTTGGTTGAAGAACCGCAAGGTTCGCGGCGCCCAGGCCCTGGCGGACGCTGCAGCGGCCGCAGCGCAGGCCCAGCACACCGCTGTCGCCGGGGAGGCCACGGCCGCAGCTGTGGTCTGCACCCTGGCCAGGGCCGTGCTGGCGCTGGACGAGGAGATCAACGGCATCGACCTGCAGATCGCGGCCCGCTTCCGTGAGCATCGCGACGCGGAAGTGATCGTCAGCATGCCCGGAATGGGTCCGTTGCTGGGGGCGGAGTTCATTGCCTGCACCGGAGGGGACATGGACGCCTTCGGCAGCAAGGGACGGCTTGCCGCAGTCGCCGGTCTCGCGCCGGTCCCACGGGACTCAGGCCGGATCAGCGGAAACATGCGCCGACCACATCGCTACCACCGCCGGCTCCTGCGCGTCTTCTACCTCTCGGCCCAGATCGCCGCGCGCTTCTGCCCTACGTCGCAGACGTTCTACGACCGCAAGAGGAACGAGGGCAAGAGCCACAAGCAGGCGATCCTTGCACTCGCTCGCCGTCGGCTCGACGTCCTATGGGCTCTCATCCGGGATCAACGGCACTGGACCCCCGAGCCGCCCCAGCCGGCTTGACAAGGACGATTGGGAATCAGTCACAGTGCGCCGGCCGTAACCCGCACCGTTAAAGATCTCTAGTTGATGTTGGAGTATGCCCAGCGGGTGCGGCCGGCCTCCGGCACGAACAGTGGCTTGTGGACCACGGCCGTCACCACCGGGTCGGCAGTGGAGGTGTCGTTGTATCGGTTCTCGTCGAAGTGTTCGCGGAGCATCCGCTGGATGTCCGGGTCGTCGACGTAGCCGAACATCCCGCTGGTCTGGCGGAGCAGGTCGCGCACCGTGATCCGGGAGCCGTAGTTGCCGTTGCCCGAGACCACGCCCGGCAGCCAGTGCTCGACGGTGTCGTCCAGCGAGAGCTGCCTCTCGGCGGCGAGTTGCAGCACCACGGTGGCGACGAATGCCCTGGTGGCGGAGGCCGTCCGGAAGTGCGAGCCCTACGGCACGGGGGCGTGGGAGCCGGCCGACACGGTGCCGAGGCGAGCCTGTAGGCGCCCTCCGGGCTGGCCGTCGACCCTGGCCGGCACAGTCACGTCCCCGCCACCAGCCTTGCGCACGGCGGCCAGGTCGCGGCGGAGCTCGGCCCGGGTGTATTCACCGCGTGCGGCGCGGTGCCCGGAGGCCGCGGAGGCCGCCTCCGCCAGCAGTACGGCGGCGACCGGCGCGGCTGCCGCAAGGACGGCGGCTGACGCCTTCTTCTTGTCGGTCCTGGCTGTTGTGCGCTCCGTGCCGGCCTCGAGAGAACGCATGGACCCCGAAGCCGGCCCCACCTGCGGTCCCGAGGTCCAGTACACCCGCCCCGTCCCCGGTCCCACCGCCCGTTGTCACATACGCGAGGCCGGCGGTGTCTTCATGTCGAACCGGCAAACAGGCACACGTACAAGGAGAACACCATGACGCTGCGCGTCCCGAAGGCCGAGCTCCCCGTGGAGCTCCGCGAAATCATGCTCAAGCAGCTCGGTGCCGTGCCCGAGCCTGTCGAGGTGCTGTGGAACAACCCCGAACTCGCTGAAGCCAACCAGGAGTTCTCGGCCAAGGTGGCCACGTGGAACGCGGCCGACGCGAGCCTCAAGACGTTCGCGCACATGGCCGTCGCGGCACAGGTCGGCTGCGGCTGGTGCCTCGACATCAACTACTTCCACGCACTGAACCAGAACCTGGACCTGGCCAAGGCGAGCCAGGTGCCGCGCTGGCGGCAGTCGGAGGTGTTCACGCCGCTGGAGCGGGACGTGCTGGAGTACGCCGAGGCCATGACGAACACACCGACGACCGTCACCGACGAGTTGTCCGCACGGCTGCTCGACCGGCTCGGCCCGGCGGCGATGGTCGAACTCACCGTGTTCATCGGCTTCGCCAACCTGGCCACCAGGTGCAACACGGCACACGGGATCACGTCGCAGGGCTACTCCGATGCCTGCGAGATTCCGCTGGCCGCGCGTCCGCAGAACTTCGGCGTAGCGTCGACGGCATGACCAAGGACCCGTTCGTCGCCCATCGCAGCCTGCTGTTCACGGTCGCCTACGAAATGCTCGGCTCGTCGGCCGACGCCGAGGACGTGTTACAGGAGTCCTGGCTCCGGTGGGCCGACGTCGACCGCGCGCAGGTCCGTGACCCGCGGGCCTACCTCGTGCGAACCGTCACACGGCAGGCCCTCAACCGTCTGCGTACCTTGTCGCGCAGCCGCGAGGAGTACGTCGGCGAGTGGCTGCCGGAGCCGCTGCTGACCAGCCCCGACGTCGCCGACGACGTCGAGCTCGCGGAGAACGTCTCGATCGCGATGCTGACCGTGCTCGAAACGCTCGGGCCGACGGAGCGCGCGGTGTTCGTGCTCCGCGAGGTCTTCGAGATGCCGTACGGCGAGATCGCCGAGGCCGTCGGCAAGTCCGCGGCCGCGGTGCGCCAGATCGCGCGGCGGGCACGCGAGCACGTGGCGGCCCGGCGGCCGCGGGTGCCGGTGAGCCGGTCGGAGCAGCAGGCCGTGGTGGAGCGGTTCCTGGCCGCGCTGCGCACCGGCCAGTTACAGGAACTGCTGGACATCATGGCACCGGACGTGGTTCTGATCGCCGACGGCGGCGGGATTGCGTCCGCCGCTCCGGCTCCGGTCCACGGGGCCGCACTCGTGGCGAAAATGCTCGCTCGCCCGGACCGGGTGGTGTCGGCCGTGTGGCTCAACGGCGCGCCCGCGGGCCGGATCGAGATCGACGGGCGAGTGGCCGCGGTGAGCCTCGTGGTGGAAGACGGGAAAGTCATCCGGATTCACGCGATCGCAAATCCGCGGAAGCTGACACGGCTCGATGAACCGGCCGAACTCACCAGGTAGACCCGGCCTCTGCCGCTGTGGCGTGGGGTGGGTTTGGGGGGGGGGTCTACACCCCCCCCCCCACCACCCCCCACACCAACACCACCACCCCCCCCCCCGCCCCCCCCCCCCCCCCCCCACCCCCCCCCCCCCCCCCCGCCCGCCCCCCCCCCCCCCCCCCCCCCGGCCGGG
>NZ_JBHVST010000214.1:0-6913 GCF_042885015.1 Streptomyces sp. NPDC058086
TTCGCGGCGTCGGCCGCGGCCTTGGCCTGCAACTCGGCCTTCTCCGCGGCCTTCTTGCGGAACTCCGCTTTCACCTGGGCGGCCTGGGCGAGCGCGCGCTCCGCGATGGTCTGGCTGTCTCCGCCGGAGGCGCGGGTGGCGGCCTCGGCGGTCTCGCCGGCCTTCACCATCGCCTCAAGCGCGGCCGCCGCACCCTGGGTGACCTGTGCCTTCTGCTGCCCGACCAGCAGACCGCGCCCCCGCGGCGCGCCGTTGGTGTCGGCGATGGTGTAGGAGGCCTGCTCGGCGGTGTCCGAGGTGGTGGCGGCCTTCTTCACGGCGGTGAGCTGGGTCTTGAGGACGTCGAGCTGCTTCTTCGCCGCCGTCTGGGCGGCCGTGATGCCGGCCTTGGCCTTGTCGAACTGGGCTTTGGGCGGCACGGTGCCGGTGTGTCCGGAGGGCGTGACGTCGAACTGCTGCGGCCCGCTGCCGTTGCACGTGTACAGCCACGAGTTGTAGCCGTTGGTGTACTCGTGGAGGTCAAGGCACTTGTCGGTGCCGACGTTGCGCAGGCTGCCGGTGGCGCGGAGGTTGAACTCCCACGTCTGCGCCGGGGAGCCGCTGCACGTCCAGATCTGGATCTTAGTGCCGTTGGCCGGGTTGTTGTTCGAAACGTCCAGGCATTTGAGGGAGTTGACGTTCTGCAGGTGCAGTCCCCGGTCGTCGCCGTAGACCTTCCACTCCTGCGCCGCCGAACCGTTGCACGTGTACAGCTGGACGGGGGTGCCGTTGTCCTTCTTCGCGCCCTCGACGTCGAGGCACTTGCCCTGCGCGGCGTGCACCTCGATCACCGCCGGGGCGTCGCCGACCCAGCCGGCCCCGCCCGCGGACCAGTAGTCCTGCCAGCGCGCGAGGTGGTCGGCGGTCCACGAGTACCCCAGCAGGTCACCCAGCGCTTTGGCGCCGGTCGCCAGGGACTTGGTGGCGTCCTTGCCGGCGTTCAGGATCTGGTTGCGCTGCGTTGTCTGAGAGGCGATCTCCTGCTGCCACTCCGTGGCGGCCGTGCCGGAGACGTCGCCCAGAACGTGGTCGGGATCGATCGGGTCCCGCCACGCGCACGCGGCGAACCGGGACTTCAGGTCCTCGACCGCGATGCGGTACTCGGCCGTGCCCGGCTGCGGGGCTGTCCGGGTGAAGCCTCCGGACGCCAGGAACATTCGGGCGTTGTCCGCGCCCGCGTTCTCCCCGGGAGCCCCGTGCAGCCACTTGAACGCGTCCCGCTCGGCGAGGGCCCGGTTCCACTCGTCGGCCGGCAGCCCGGCGGGGTCGGGGTCCTTGCCGTAGAGAGGGCTGCCCAGGTCGTCGACGGCCTTGAGGGTCGCCGCGTCCGCCTTGGGCGTGGAGTCGGCGTAGAAGTCGCCGTCGTTCTTCCAGAACCGGTCGGCGGTCCACTTCGTCAGACCGGTCTGGCCGTAGAAGTCCTCCTGCCCGTCCCCCGGCGACCCCGGAGGCCAGTGGAAGTCGGTGTCGGTGAAACCGGCCGGGTTCGTCAGACCCTCGAGCGGCTTCCGCCATCCGTCCCGGAGAGCATGGAGGGCGTCCAGCTCCTTGCCCGCCGCGTCCCGGTCCGTCTGGTACGCGGCGGCGAGCGGAGTCTTCTCCCAGCTCTTCCGGTCGGCCAGCGTATGAAGCGTGTCCGCAGGTTGGTTCAGGCCGTCCTGCGCGGTCGTGGCCATAGACGGGCCGCCCAGCCGCAGCACATCGGCCATGAGGCACTGGTCCTGCCGCAACTGCTCGGCAGCCGTGTCCACATTCCAGTCGTAGGAGTCACTTGCCGGATCGGCGTCCGCTCCACGACCGAGCAGGTCGGGCTGGACGGCCAGCCCGCCGAGGACGGCCAGGGCGGCCACCGACGTGACGACGGGAGTGAAGAATCTGGATCTTCGTGTTCCGGGCATACGGAACCAGGGGCTGGGGCGCAACAGAGCATCTCTTTCTTCGTCCAAAGGTGGCGGGCCCGGTCAGGCCCGGTCGAAGACAAGGGAGAACAGCGGTCCTGAGCCGGAGTCAGGGGCGCACAGCGCGGGCTGGACCAGCGTGCGCAGGCAGGCCGGTATGACGGCATGGCGCAGCAGCCCCTCCCCGTGGGCGACGGTGTTCCCCCGGTCGCCGAATGACAGACGCGTGTGTTCGGACTGGTCAAGATCCACCGCACGCGGCGCTCACCATAGACAGGGAACACGTGAACAGAACAGGGAAAATTCAGGGCCTACAGGCGCATGCACATACCGTTCCGGGGAGACGAGAACCGTTCCGGAATACGTCGTTCACGTGCGCATCCCATGCGGGACCTGTGCGATTCATGTGAAGCGGAATGGCGGCCGAAACCTCCGGCAACTTTCCGCACCCGCCACCAGGTGATGCACGTCACGACACGGAAGCGGAGAGCGATACCGCCCGGGACGTTGCCGACGTGGAGTTCACTGTCGGGGAGGAACTCGGCGCCACCATCAGACCGTCCTGTGACGATGCCGGTGGCCAGGGCAGAGTCGAGGGGTCTTCTCCGGTCTGCGGCTGTAGTCGAGTTCCGCTTTGATCCGGTGCCCGTACGGTGACCAGGCGGGCGCGGGCGGGAAGGTCTGCGGGATCACTGGCCCCAGCTCGTCGGCGCAGATCACCGTCGCACCATCGGGCGGGTGGGTGTAGAGGCCGGTGATCCTTGTCCTTGTGGGACGAAGTCCGGGTCCTTCGACCGCGTCCAGGACCGGGTGCGGCGCCAGCGCACGCCTTCGGCGAGCAGGATGCGCCTGACCTGTGAGCGCTGCACTTCGATCCCGGCCACCGGGTTCGAAAAACCGTCGCCCAGCCACCCGTCACGACGTGGGCAGAGTCCTTGCCACCGGCGAGGCGTTCAGCCGACCTGCCCACCACAAGGTCGGCACAAAACCGCGCCGAACTGGTTAAAGACAAGGTCAGATGCGCAGCAGTGAGGCGTGGATGCGGAGGATGGCTCGCAGTACTTCGTCGCGGTTCTTGGCCTGCTGCATCCATGCAGGCAGGCGGGCTACCACGGTCATCTTCCGGCCGTGGTCGTGCCAGGGAGTCCCTTCACGCAGCGGTGCCTGCACGAATCGTCTGATCAGGTACAGGTGTTCCAGGTTGTAGGCCCATACCCACCCGTGCCGGGTCTCGGTCTGCAGCCAGAGACGCACATCGAAGTACGGGTCTGTGGCCGGCGCATGCCGGTCCCGGTGCAAGGCCACACCGCCACGGCTCCAGTCCTTCGCCATCCCACAGCTCCGACAAACGAGACGCCTCCGTGCGAAGAGGCCCTGGTCGTGAACCCCGGACGGGTCTGGTGCTGTACCGATGTGCGCGACCTTCCCGCAGCCGGGACAGCGCACGAGAACCGACGTGAGGAAGTCGTACTTCGTGCTCCGGGGATCCCGGAACCGGTGGTGCGTGGAGATCGAACTCATTGGGCCAGTATGCGAGCCACGCACCCAAGGCTCCTACGGGCTATATCTCAAGCTGAGCGCCTCGCTCCAATTGGACCCCCCGTACCGAATCGCCGTGGCCTGCGCACGGACATCCGCACGGCAGGCACGTCGTGTGGATTTGATCACTCTTACGCGCTCAGATACCTCCAAGATCACGGCTCCCCTACGTTGGCCGAGACCACATCTTCAGGGGGTATCTGTGAAAGCTGCCAGATGGGCTCTGCCTGTCGTCGCAAGCACTCTTGCCGTGCTGTTGTCACCCGCGACGGCGGTCAGCGTCAGCAATCCGGACCCGGCCGACATCACCTATACAGCGACCTATACACCGCTGGACGGTTCCGGTTCTCTCCCGGCCGGGGTCTCGGATGGGGCTCCGCTCGCCAGCGCCGCCGGGGGTTCGCGGCCTCCGGGCACCAACTTCAACTACCACGACGTTACTCACGACGAGTGCGTCAGGCACGGCAACAGTGCTGGCAAGCCCGAGTGGGTCAAGAACCACTTCGCGCTGTGCCGTCGGGGCACCGTCCAGGTTGTCGGCAGGGACGTCGAAACGGGTACGCCGGTCGGGACACTCACCTACGTCGAGACGATCATCGGGTACGCGTTCCAGGGCGAGCGGTCTGTCGCCTTCGACCAGTACTTCGAGAAGATCCAAACCACGGGCACCATCAAGGACTCGACCACGTTCCTGATCAACAGATGGAACCAGTCGAGCGCGAACGGCCCCATCCTGCACAAGGGGGAAAGACACGGGGGCGTCACGCAGATCTCGGGCGGCTTCCGAGGCGAGGTCGGCGCAGCGCAGGAAGATGCCAGCATCAAGGGCTGGAAGAGGGAAAGCATGGAGTTGCTGACCTTCGACGAAGACAAAGCCTCCGGCACCGGCAGAGACAAGGTCCACAAGTTCGACTTCGTACCCGCCACCTTCTTCATCGCGGCCGGGAACAAGAACGTCCAGCTTCCCGAACCCAAGATCACAGTGCGGTTCGACAGCGCCTCGTACCTGAAGTACAAGCAGGGCAGCATCTTCACCGACATCCGCGCGACCATGACCTACGACCGCAGTAATTCCGACGTCAAGGAGACCGCGCAGCACATCTGGGACGCCCAGCACCGGCCCGGGACAACCATCCCCGCCAAGACCGGAAAGAGGATCCCGGGAGCTCCTTCGTCCACCCCGCTGCACCGGATCTTCTACGACACGCGGCTGCGGGATCGTAACCGCGAAACCGCGCGCGCGGCCTGCCAGGCGCAATGGCCCAACTACTCCAGTCACGGCAAGGACTGCGACGAATACCCCTTCAGCACCACGAAGGAAGGGGCCTACAACGCCAACGGCAACTTCTCCGCACGAGCACTGACGAGCCGCGACAACCAGAAGGCGGGCTCCCAGCTCTCCACCTGGTACAACGACGACCGAATCCTGGACGGTGACGCCTTCTACGTGAACGTGAAGTAGTCGCCGGCGGCGGGGCGGGAGCGTGTGAGCCGCCCTGCCGCCGGTGTCACGTCCACAGCTGGATCACGAAGCGCTCGAAGAGACGGTAGGCATCCAGCTCTTCCTGGGGGTCTTCCTCTTGAGGGCCCGCCCACACGCGCACCCAGTAGGGGCCGGCACCGGTGAGTTCGTACTCGTCTGCCTGAGGCTCCTGCATCAGGCTGACAAGCTGGATCCGCTCCGACTCAAAGGAGACGGAGCTCGGATCGCCCATGCTTGTGAAGGCCTGTCCAGACGGCGCATCAGGCGGTGAGTCCCAGAGCTCCAACCTCACTCTGGCCCTTTGGTCTTCCAGATCGGATGCAACCACCACGGAGCCTTCGTGGGCCAGGAACGCCGAGTTGTCCGGGATCCGCGAGAACGGCTCCTCCCTCTCCGGATCGGTATCGACCAATGCGAACAAGTGCCGTTCCACTCGCACGACCGCCGTGAACGAGTCCACTAGCCCCACTTCAGCCTCCTGCCACCAAACGCTGCGCCAGTATGCCAAGGACACCAAGCCGGCCGGCGTCTGGGATGGTGCACAGCACCTTCGGGAAGGGTGAACTCCTCGGCCATTTCCGCTGTCGTGGCTACGACAGGCTCGCGGCGAGGCGCTGACCGCCGCCGCGGGAGTTACATGGATGGTCCGAGGGAAAAAGGGTTCGAGCCAGGGATACGCAATGAAGCGGCGGGATCGACGGGCAGATAGGCGGCCGCAGTTCGCGCACGCTGCAGCTGGGGAGAAGGTGCAGTCGAGCAGAAGCCTGTGGTCGGGTCAGCGCAGGCGGACCACGGTGACCACCGCGTGCCGGGTGGTGCCTGCCACGACCTCTACGACGATCTCCCCGCTCGCGGGTGTGTAGGCGTCGCCGTCCTGCGTGTGCGCGCGCCCGGGCTGGGGGACCAGGCGCGGGGCGATTCGGGTGGCGAGTGCTGTGGTCAGGCGTTGGGACAGCGCGACGCGTCCGTCGGGGAGCCGTACGGCGAGTGCCTTCGGCTGGCGCACGGTGCCGGTGAACCCGGCCACGGTCGCCTCGATGGTGTCGGCGTGGCGGATCTTCAACCACGCTCCGGCGCGGCCGGCCCGGTAGGGGGAGGTGGTGCGTTTGGCGACGATGCCTTCGACGCCGTGCTCGTGATGGAGGGTGTTGTACCAGGTGAGTGCGGTGTCGCGGTCGGTGGTGGCGGAGACGGCCTGGATCGGGGTGTTCGCGAGCAGTTCTGCCAGGAGGTTGAGGAGGGCTGCGCGGCGCTCGCTGTACGGCCGTGCTCGCATGTCCCCGGTCGGCGACGGCAGTTGCAGGGCGTCGAAGGCGATGTAGTGCGCGGGGCGCTGGGTGGCCAGGCGGCGGGCGCGGGTGGGGGAGGAGGCGGCTCGGGCCTGGGCGGCCTCGAAGCTGATCCGTCCGTCCTCGGTGGTGATGACGGCCTCGCCGTCGAGAACGGTCCCGGCCGGGAGGTGGTGGCCGGCGAGGGCGAGGTCTCCCCATGCGGCGGTGACATCGCGTCCGGATCGGGCCTGCAGACGGACTCCGGCGTCGGTCCGCCACATGATCATTCTGTGGCCGTCGAGTTTCACCTCGTAGCTCCAGTCCGTGCCGGTGGGAAGTTCCGGTACGGACCGGGCGAGGGCGACGGAGACGGGCCAGTCCACCCGTCCAGCCTGCGGCGATGGCGGCCACGGTGCGCGTCGGTGCCGTCGGGAAGCGGGCCGTGCTGGGGGCTCACAGGCTGGTTGTGGGATCTCGCGCGTCGCTGCATCCACCAAGGCTGTGACCTGCGGCTTCTCGCGGTGCCTGACGCTGCTTCATCTGCGGTTGTCTCGGCTCTCGGTGCATCCCCGCCAGGTTTGGCGATATGGGTGTGGTTCCTCCCGTGCCGCGCGGCGCCCTCGTGATGTCAGGGGGCGCGTTTCACGTGGCGGACCAGCCACATCAGCAGGGCGTCCAGGTCG